>JAISFB010000076.1 GCA_031263805.1 Oscillospiraceae bacterium | reverse complement strand
GTGCCCTGCCCAACCAGGCCCTTGTCCACGGGGCGGAACTTTCGTATGGCGTTGTACGGCTCGATGGACGTCTGTATTATGCGCTGGCGCGTATAGCCGACGGTATCGACGTTCGTGATGTTATGGCTCGTGACGTCAAGCCCTTTCTGGCTTACGACGAGCCCCGTGCGCCCTATTTCTATTCCTGAAAAAGTCGGTCTCATAAGCTGTGTCCTTTCTTCTCTGCTGCTTTTCTACGCGTCGCCTATATAATAGCCGCGGCTGAATTCGTCAAAAAGCCGCCCGTCGCCGGTGTATGTGTCGAAGGGGAGCTCCGGAAGCGTCAGCGCGTCTATGCAATCCGATGTGTGCCGCAGGCGGTCTTCAAGCATTGTCCGGCTGCGTTCGTTCATTTCAAGCAGGAGCCGCATCGACGTCGTGAGCTCTTGCTTCAGCCGCTTAAGCTCCGCGCGCGTTTCTCCCGCGGCGGCGTCGGCGGCTTCGTCAAGCGTGGCTTCGCCTGTCAGCCCGAGCGCGCGCGCGGCCTCCGGCATCGCGGCCTCCCGGCGGCGCTCGGCGGCGTTTACCGAGGTTATCAGGCGCGTTTCAAGCTCTGATATCTCCGAAAGCCGCTCCGTGTCGCCGCGGGTGATCGCCCGGCGCTTCTCATAAGAGAGCGTCAAGAGCTCTTTCACCGCGGAAAGCAGCTCGTTCAGCGCGGAGATAAGCGCGTCCGGCATCATCGCAGCGCGGAGACTATGCTCTCCGCGACGTCGTAAGCGGAGACGCCGTACTCGCCGCGCTCTATGGCCTCGCGCAGCTCCGGCACTCTGCCGGAAACGGCGGGGGCGGAAAGCTTTTCTTTCGCGTCGGACAAGATTTTTGAGAAAGCGAGAGCTTCGTTTGAAAAGTTTACGTTTGAAAAGCCCGTTTCGTCGGGCGCGGCGAGAAGCTCCGCAGCGGCGGGTCTTTTCAGCTTGCCGGCGCGGAAAGCCGGTATCGCGGTATTCGCGGTGACGGAATTTATCTTCATTGATTGTCCCTCCTGCAAAGGGGCGCGTCGCCCCCACATTTTTCAATATCGTAATAAAAGTGACCGTTCTTAACCGAAAAGTTCGGTTATTTACGGAGCGAGTTGGCGAGCCCGTCCATATCGTCCGCCGTGGTCAGCGCGCGCGACGCGAGGGAAAAAGCGCGCTGGGCGCGTATCATATTCGTCATTTCCTTGGCGAGCTCTACGTTTGAGTCCTCCAGACAGCCCGTTATGACGCGGGAGCCCTCGGCGTAGGTCATTTCGCCGGACATATCCGTGCGGACATATCTCTCGGAGCCGACGGAGGCGAGCCCCATTTCGTTGACGAAGTCGTATACCGGCAATCCGATCTCCCCGACGACAACGCCGTCTTCATCCGTAAACTCTAACATACCGCCCGCCGAGACGGAAATCGACGACGTCCCGTCCGGCAGCGTGACGAGCGCGCCGTAGTCCCCGGACAGAAAATACCCGTCGGCGTCCACGACGCTCCGCTGACCGGTGTACGAATCGACGGAGATATAAAAGCTGCCGCCGCGCCTGTAAAAATACTCTCCCGCGCCGTTTTGGACTTCGAGAAAGCCGGAGCCCTCTATCGCGAAGTCGAGCTCGTTTTCCGTGACGAGCAGACTGCCCTGGCGCGTTTCCCGCGTGATCGACGCCGTCGCGATGCCGTGCCCGTGCCGCTGGTTCCCCTCCGGCTCCGGCGTGCGAGGATAGGACGGATTGAGACCTACTGTGTAAAGCGCGTCCGCGAAATCAATGCGGCTCGCCCTGTAGCCCGCGGAATCGACGTTCGCGATATTGTCCGCGATGACGTCAAGCCTGCGCTGCTGATTTATAAGCCCCGAGGCCGCCATATATACGGCTTCAAACATAAATTTGGTATCTCCTTTGTCGTGGTGTATTAAACGTGCGTGCGCGCACGGGGAACGCGCCATAGGCGCGACGGGGGACGCGCGCTTGCACAAGCTGTCGTCGCGGCGTCAGCCGCGTGCCCCGTGCCGCAGCACGTTCAATCGCGTCTGCGGTAATGCGCGCGACCGCGCGTATTACCGCAACGCCCCGAGAGTTGCCGCTTTGCCGTTTATTTCGTCGTTCATCGTCAGCATTTTCTGGTTCGTCTCGTACACGCGGTATACTGTTATCATTTCGACCATCTCGCGGGCGATGTCCACGTTGGAGCTTTCGAGATAGCCTTGGCGTATGACGCTGCGCCCCGCGCCGTTCTCCGGCGGAGCTCCCGTCGCCTCGAAAACGCCGCCGCCCTGCTTGCGCAGCGTCTGCAGATCGGCAAACTCCGCGAGACGCAGAGTGTCGGCGAAGGAACCGTCCGGCAGCGTGACCTCTCCTCCGGACGTGACCGTGAATTCATTCCCGCCGACGAATATCCGTCCCGCCTGCCCGAGGACGTAGTTGCCGGAGGCGTCGATCAAATATCCGTCGCGGTCTACGAGGAACGCGCCCGCGCGCGTATAGCGCTCTCCGGCGGGCGTGTCGAGCACGAAGAACGCGTCGCCCTGTATGGCGAAGTCCGTGTCGCGCCGAGTTTCCTCAAAGCCGCCGGAAGCGAAGTCGTAGTACAGCCTGTCTATTTGAGAGCCGAAATTGAGGTCTCCGACGCGCGGGGGCTCCGCGCCGCTTCGGGCCAAGGCCGCCGTTTCCGCGTTGTCGTTGACGCGGCGGAGCAGTTCGGCGTCGAACGTATGCGTCGTGAGGTATTCTTTCTTATAGCCGGCGGTGTCGGCGTTTGTGATGTTGTTTGTGACGACCTCCATAGCGCGGCGCTGAAGCAGCATTCCCGTGCCGGAGATATATACGCCTCTTGTCATTTCGGGGGACCTCCAAATATTCGCGGCAAATATTCGCGGAATTTCAGTGACTTTATGCGCGAACCGCAGATGTAAATAGTATCGTCGGTTTTACTCCCGGACTTTAGCCCGAGGGGCATAATTTTCGGCGTTCGGACAAAAGTTGAAAAAAATTGCGAAAAATGAAAAATAGGGCTTGCGTTTTTGCGCAAAACGGTATAATATGCCGACAGAACTTCAAAAAACAGGAGGAATAAATATGTTCACCAGCGAAATCATCAAACAATTAAAACAGCTCAATATCAGCAAGGACCCGGAAAAAACAAAGGTCAGGATAGCCGGCCTGTGGAAGAACGCGCCGAAGCCGCAGCGGGCGGAAAT
>JAISFB010000064.1 GCA_031263805.1 Oscillospiraceae bacterium | reverse complement strand
CCGCTTTTGCACTTTTTCCGCACGTCCGCGCCCTTGTCGGGCGACGAGCATTTTATGACCGTGGACACGTAGTCCGGCAGCGTGGTTATGATCCCGTTCGGACACGCTTTGGCGCACAGGCCGCAGCCCATGCAGCGGCGGGGGTTTATCCTCGCCACGCCGTCGTCTATGCACACGGCGCCGTTCGGGCAGACCTTGGCGCAGTCGCCATAGCCGATGCAGCCGTATTGACACGCGCCGGCGCCGCCGTAAAGCGTTTTCGCCGCGGCGCAGGACATTATCCCGTCGTATTCCATCTTCTTCCCAACAGCCGCCGCAGTGCCGCCGCAGTGGCAGACGGCGACGCGCTCGATCACGTCCTCAAACTCCACGCCAAGCAGGTCGCTTATCTGCCGCGACACGTCGTCGCTTCCCGGGACGCACAGATTCGTCCGCGTACCGTCGTTCACAAGCGCCGCGGCGTAGCCGTCGCACCCGGCGTAGCCGCACGCGCCGCAGTTTGCGCCGGGCAGAATGTCGCGGAGCTCCGTCACCCGCTCGTCCTCGCTCACTGCCATCAGCTTGGACACGACGGTCAGCATAACGGCGCACAGCAAGCCTATCGCGGAAACCGCTCCGACGGGGAATAAAATCGCGCTCATCCGATAATTACCTCACTAATTAGATTTCAGCCGAACAGGTTTTCTACGATGCCGTTGAAACCGAAAAACGACAGCGAAAGTATCGACGCGGAAATAAGCGTGATCGGCAGCCCTTCAAACGGCTTTGGCGGCTCGGAATGCTCCGTTTGCGACCTGACGCCGGAGAATATGACCATCGCGAGGAAAAAGCCGAGCCCGGAGCCGAACGCGTTCACTACCGACTCCGCAAGCCCGTAGCCCTTGTCAAGGTTCGCGATAGTCACGCCGAGCACGGCGCAGTTCGTCGTGATGAGCGGCAGATACACGCCGAGCGCGCGGTACAGCGCCGGAATATTCTTTTTAAGCGCGATCTCCACAAGCTGCACAAGCGCCGCGATGACGAGGATAAATACCACGGTCTGCAAATAC
Source organism: Oscillospiraceae bacterium (assembly GCA_031263805.1). Taxonomy (GTDB): domain Bacteria; phylum Bacillota; class Clostridia; order Oscillospirales; family Oscillospiraceae; genus JAIRRO01. Next base: position 3,843 of record JAISFB010000064.1, on the reverse strand, counting down.
GCCATCCCGCGCGGAACGAGAAGATAAGTCTGAATACACCACGTCACCGCCGTCGCGAGGCACATAACGAATATGACCGCGACGCTCATCCCCGTAGCGCTTTTCAAATCCTTGGACACGCCGAGAAACGGGCATATCCCCAAAAACTGACGCAGAACATAGTTGTTGACAAGCGCCGCCGCCATCAAGATAGAAACAAGCTTTATCATTTACCTTACCTCTTTTCCGAACCTGCCGCACGTGTCGGCTGACGGGCAGCCGGCGCAGTAGCTCTCATTCTCGGGGCTCTGCTTTCTGCCGAGTATCTTATTTACAAGCGCGATGAGGCACCCGAACACGATGAAGCCGCCCGGCGCCATCGTCAAAACCGATATGCCGTTGTCGCTGAGCCACGGGATCGCGATACCGAACCACGTCCCGCTGCCGAGGACTTCACGTATCGACGCCATAACGAGCAGCGTCAGCGTAAAGCCAATCCCCATACCAAGCCCGTCGAGCGCGGAGTCTATGACGCGGTTCTTATTGGCGAACATCTCCGCCCTGCCGAGGATTATACAGTTTACGACGATGAGCGGGAGATATATCCCCAGCGCCTCGAAAAGCGAATGCGCGTATGCCTCCAGCACCATCTGCACGACTGTCACAAAGCCCGCTATCAGGACGATGTAGCAAGGTATCCTCACCTTGTCCGGAATGATATTTCTCAGCGCGGATATAACGGCGTTCGAGCAAATAAGCACAAACGTAGCGGCGAGCCCCATACCGACCGCGTTTGACGCCTGCGTCGATATCGCGAGCGTCGGACACGTCCCGAGCACAAGCACGAGCACGGGGTTTTCGCGCAAAATTCCGCGCGTCAAATTCGATAATTTACTCATTATGCCGCCTCCATTATTATCTCATATGCCGAAAGCGCGCTTTCCACCGCGCCCCTGTAAGCGTCGGACGAAATAGTCGCGCCCGTTACAGCGTGATAGTCAGTAAGCGCTTTATCCATGCCGATAAACTGCCCCTCGTAGTCGGGCTCCGACACGCGCGAGCCGAGGCCCTTTGTCTCGCCGTTCGCAAGCGTCGTTATTCCCGTCACGATGCCCTCCGGCGAGATGGCGAGCATGATGCCGAGGCTCCCGGCGCCTCCGTAGCCAGACGCCGTCGCCGTAAGAACGTATCCCACAACGTCCCCGGCGCCGTTTGACGCGGAATACGCCTCCGTCACGCCGTCCGGGAATTCGAGGTCAAGTTTTTCAAAGCTGTCCGCGCCGGGCAAGATCGCCGCGCGCGATTCGTCGGCGCGCCGGTTCGCCGCCTGCGTTATCACGGGCTCCGTCACGCTGTTCGTCGCGGCGAGCACGCCCGTCGTTATGACGCATATCAAAACGAGTACGGCGATCGGCGCTATAAAGTCTTTTTTCATATGATCGTCTCCTTGCACAACCGATTCTTCCTCAAGCCTTCAGGCCCCCAAGCGGCTTGGGAACCGTCAGCCTGTTTATATACGGCGTCAGGATATTCATCAGCAGGATGGAGAACGAAACGCCCTCCGGATAGCTGCCGTACACGCGTATGACGGTCGTGAAAAAGCCCGCGCCGACGGCGAATATCACGCGGCCCCAAAACGTCATAGGCGTCGTGACGTAATCCGTCGCCATAAATATCGCGCCGAGCATAAGCCCGCCGGAGAGTATCGCGTCCACCGGATCGCGCCCGAACGCCGCCGACAGCACGAACACGGAGGCGACATAGATAACAGGAGTTTCCCATGAAATAACGCGCCGTATGAGCAGATACGCAAACCCTATCAGCAGTGCAATTGCCGAGACCTCGCCGAGACACCCCGCGTGGTTCCCGAGAAACAGATCGAGCTTCGACGGCATATTTTCAAGCGCGGCGCCGCCGAGCTTTGCGATAGCGAGCGGCGTCGCGCCCGTGATTCCGTCCATTGTAGCTCCTGTGACGGCGCCTGTGACCGCGGTCGCCCCCGTGACCGCGTCGGACGGGAACGCCGTCATCGTCCGCGAAAACGCGAGGAATAACACGATCCTTGCCGTTACAGCGGGGTTGGCGAAATTCTTGCCTATCCCGCCGAAAAGCTGCTTTACAAGCAAAACGGCGACGGCGGAGCCGAGCGCCGCCTGCCACAGCGGGATAGACGCGGGCAGGTTGAACGCCAAAATCACGCCCGTCACAGCCGCCGAAAGGTCTTTGACCGTCACGGAGCGCTTCAAAAGCTTTTCATAGCCCCACTCGAAAAATACAGCCGACGCCGCGCACACAACAATAACAAGCGCCGCCCTCCAGCCGAAAATAATAACGCTGGCGGCGACAGCCGGCAGCAGCGCGATAAGCACGTCGCGCATAATTTCCGACGTTGACGCGCCGCCGCGTATGTGCGGCGCGGGCGATACGATCAAACGATTCATAAACATCTCCTCCCGTCAATTAACGCTTTGCCGCTTCACCGCTTCGTGGTCGCGCAGGGCGGCTTTGGCGAGCTTCATATACTGCGTCAGCGGGCGCTTGGCGGGACACGAGAACGCGCAGCAGCCGCATTCCATACATAAATTCGGCCTGTAGACGCCCAAGGACTCGATTTTTCCGGCGAGATATAAATTTTGTATGTCAAGCGCCATAAGCCCGAGTGGACAGTGCGTAACGCAGTTGCCGCAGCGGATGCACGCCGAAGGCTCCGGCGCGCGCGCATCACGCGCGTTAAGCGCGATGACGGCGTTCGTGTTCTTTTTTATCGGAACGGACGCGTCCGGGATCGCGACGCCCATCATCGGGCCGCCGAGCAGAAGCTTTCCGACGTCCTCCCCGAGCCCGCCGCAGAAATCGAGCAGCGCGGAAACGGGCGTCCCTATCGGCGCTATCACGTTTTTCGGGTTTTTAACAGCAGAGCCGTCAACCGTGACGCGTTTTTCGACGAGAGGCATACCGGTTTGGATATACCGCGCGACGGCGGCGAGCGTCGTACAGTTTATGACGATACAGCCGACGTCAAGCGGCAGCTTTCCCTCCGGGACGGCGCGCCCCGTCAGATTGTATATAAGAACTTTTTCGCCGCCCTGCGGGTACACGGGCGGCAGGGGACACACGCGCGCCAACGGCTCGGTCTCCGCGCGCCGCGTCATGAGCTTTATCGGCTCCGGCTTGTTGCTTTCGACGCCGATCAGGATTTTCGCGGAGAAAAAGCGCTTCAGCAGCCGTATGCCTTCCCAGAGCAGGTCTAAGTCGTCTGTCATCGTGCGCGTGTCTGACGTGATATAAGGCTCGCACTCCGCGCCGTTTATGATGATATATTCGACGGCTGAGGCGTCCTTGACCGAAAGCTTCACCGCCGTCGGAAAGCCCGCCCCGCCGAGCCCGACGACGCCGGAATCGCGCACCGCCGCGATAAATTCCTCCACGGTATTGACTGTTGGCGGAGCGAGAGTTTCAAGCGGCGTTTGCAGTCCGTCCGTTTCGATAACGGCGAAAATCCCGCTTTCCCCCGTCGCCGCGTCGGAGGTCTCGACGCTTTTGACCGTGCCGGAGACCGAGGAATGCACGGGCGACGAAACAAAGCCGTCCGCCTCGCCGATAATCTGACCGACCTTTACCGTGCCGCCCGGCGCGACAATAATTTTCGCGGGCGCGCCGATGTGCATCGCCATCGGTATTCGCACCAGCGGCGGTATCGGCAGCTTCTCCGCCGGATCATTCGCTGTGTTTTTTCTGTGCGGCGTTTTTACGCCCGGCAGCTTCTTCATAAAGCCACTCTCCTTTGCTTCAAGCCGTGCTACTATATCAAAAGTTTCTTTCAATTACAATAGTTTTTCTGCGTCCGGCGGAAAATTATTATTT
>JAISFB010000053.1 GCA_031263805.1 Oscillospiraceae bacterium | reverse complement strand
TTTTTACGCCCGGCAGCTTCTTCATAAAGCCACTCTCCTTTGCTTCAAGCCGTGCTACTATATCAAAAGTTTCTTTCAATTACAATAGTTTTTCTGCGTCCGGCGGAAAATTATTATTTCGGCGCTTCAGATCCTCATACAGATTTATAACAGACGGAGCTATCGGCGCGCCCGGCGGGTACACCCTGTCGAAGCCGAGCTTTTTGAACTTCGCCTCATCGTCGGCGAAATCGTGTTTGCCGACTCCCAGTATGCCGCCGATATACAGCAGCACATCGCCTATGCCCGCCTCAACGCACTTGCCGCGGAAGCCCTGCAGGTCCATCTCCGCCATGCCATATAGGCTCGTCATTAGCATGGCGTCGGCGTCCGTCTCTATGGCGGCTTTGATGAATTCTTCCGGCGCCGTCTGCGCGCCGAGCGCGACGACGTTGAAGCCCGCCTCTCGCAGCACCTTTGAAATGATCTTCGTGCCTATGACGTGCGCGTCCACGCCGACGGTTCCCGTGATTATCGTCGGCGGATTTTCTTTCACAGCTTTCGCTATCTCGGGCGGTATTTCATCCGAGTCCTCGTCAACTGAATTTTCCGGCGGGTCGATCAGCACGCCGCGCGAGAGAGACCAAAAATCCGCGAGCGACGTCTTGTAGCCGAGGCGGCGCCCCTCGGCCTTTTCGCGCTCGCGCACTTTTTCGTCGTTGTACGCCCGCACCTCGTCCGGTATCGGCAGGTTGCCGTACTCTATATACCGGCACGCGCCGGTCAGGTCGCGCGCGCCCATACACAGGTCGCGCACGTTGACGTTTATGGAAAACGGCGAGTCGAGCACGCCGGCCTCCAGCGCGCGGACGACGCCAACGGCCAAGTCCCCGCCGCCCATGTCGAGCACCTTGTCTATTATGGCGGACACCGCTGTCTCGCAGATGCGCTGCTCCTGCGCCACTGCCTTGTCGTCGAACGTTATGCCCTGCCGGCGCACGACGTTGAATATCCAGTTGGCGGAGCGGTATGTCTGCATATGGCTCTCAACCGACGGTACGCCTATCGCCTCGTCCACGGTCTTCACGCTGCACGCGTCGATGGGCGACAGCGCCGCCACCATCGCTATATAGTTTATATACCCGTACGCGTAGCCGATGTCCTGCGGGAACGCGAAAAGAGAGGATTGATTCCCGATTATGCCCGGTATCTGAACATCTTTATAGCCGAGCTTGTCAAAATACTTTCGGAACAGGCCGGGCGCCGCCCTGATCTCCGCGACGTCCTGCGCGATATTGCCCTGAAAATTCATAAGCGGCACGATGCTGCGGACGCCCTGCTCCGCGGAGATAAGCGCCTCGATTATCTGCGTGGCGATATTGACGTACATAGGTATTACGCCGTTCGGAAGCCAGCCGTGCGTGTCGGTGGATATTATGACGCCGCGGTCGGCGTAGTAGCCGATGAGCCGCCCGAGATACTGCGCCGTCTGAATGCACTCCTCCGGCGTGGCGAGCTTGTCGTACCCGCCTATCCAGCCGAAGAAGCTGTTGGGCATGGCCGTCATGCCGGAGGCGAACGCGACTTCCCCGACGAACGAGTTGGCCACGCGCGAGCTGCGCGGGTCAAAAGCGCCCTCGCACGACTCCACGACGCGGCGCGTAGTCTTTACTCCGTGGTTGATTATCGGGTACCCGTTGAGCTTCATCTTGCCCGTCTTTATGCTCTCATCCAAGCCGGCCTTCGCCTTGTCGAGCTGCAAATTGCGCGTATACGAGTCCGTGGTGAACGGGAACAGGCGCACGCCAACTTCGTTCAGCGACCGCAGCAGCTCGATCTCCTTTTCCACAACGGGAACCCCCGAGCGCGGGAACAGCCCCACCTTGCCCTCGGCGCGGTACTTCGCGAGCGCTTTTGTGAAGTTCTTGCTGTCGGGCAATGATTTTTGATACACTATGGCCTCGTCCAAATCGCACTCCCGCCCCGTCTCCGGCCACGGCGCGAGCACCTCCGGGCGCAGCTTGTTCAGGAACACGTCCTCGTCTATGCGTTTTTGTTTTACAGAAGTCATGATCACATACCTATCTTAAAATTCTTAAAATATTTTTATGATTTTATTTCGAGCTTTGCTGTCATCTTGATATCTTCCGGGTTTGGGGGCGACGCCGGGCAAGTCTGCTATGTCTATATTACTCCAGCAAAAAACAGGCCGTATAGCAGATAGTGTCCTTGCCGTGGTTGTATTTCATATCGTTGTCCGTGCAGACGCGGCTGACGAACAGGCCGCACGCCTCCATCGAATACGCGAGCTTGTCCGGGAAGCGGCACGGCGCGTCCGGATACGTACACGGCTGACACTTGCCGCAGCCGCCGGCGCCCATCGGGAAAAGCCCCGGATAATCCGGCGCGAGCGCGTCCCACAGCCGCTCAAAATTCTCCGAATGGCGCTTTGCCGCCGCCATCATTTCCTCAAAATCCAGGCTGTCTTCCATATGCCCGACCGTCTGAACCAAAAGGCCGCCCGAATATTTTTTCACCCTGTCGCGCATTTCCTCAAGGCTCGGCGCGGCGGGCGGACACGACCACGAGCGGTTGAAGTTGTGGCATTTGTCGGCGGCGCACATATCGCGCACGTCCTGCAAAAACTCTAACTTCGACACGTCTAAGCGCCCCGCGTCGTCAAATCCCGTCTCACGCGCGGTTTTTTTCAGATTTTCATAGTTCGTCATAATGTTTCGCTCCTTATATACAATATTATAATTTAATGACGATCATTCGTCGAACATCATCTGCTCGACGAATTGCTCGTTGAACACAAGGCTTGACGAAAGCTCTACGTATTCGCACTTTTCGCGCATAGCGTTAAGCTGTTCACGCGAGCTCCGCGACACGAGGGCAACAGCCGCGCCCTCTCCCGCCGTGTTGCCCATAGAACGCGTGATCGGCAAAAACGCTTTCGGGAACAGTCCGATCCTCGCCGCGCTGTCCCGGTCAAGAAAGCTTCCGAAGCCGCCCGCGAGGACGAAGGAGTGCACGTCGCTCTCCGTTATCCCCGCCTCGCGTAGCAGCGTCTGTATGCCGCCGGCTATCGCGGCCTTGGCAAGCTGAAGCTTGCGGATGTCCGCCGCCGACAGATACACGTCGCGCTCGCGCGATAAGAAAAACGCGTTGTGCCCCTCCGCCTCTCCGATGTACGCCGAAATGGGATGTTCGATTTCGCCGGGGTCCTGCAAGCGCCCCGTTTCATCGACGGCGCCGGTGTTCAGCAGCAGCGCAAGCGCGTCGAGTAATCCGGAGCCGCACAGTCCGTCCGGAGCCGCGTCGCCCAAGACGGTCAGCTCAAGGCCGCTATCCCCCCATTTCACGTGGCTTATCGCGCCGGGGACGGCGGCCATGCCGCGCGATATTTCGGCGCCCTCAAACGCGGGGCCCGCCGCCGTCGCGCAGCAGAGATACTTTCCGCCGAGCTTGATCGCGATCTCGCCGTTAGTCCCGATGTCGATGAACACCGTCGGCCCCGAATCGTCCTCAAAGCCGCAGGCAAGCATCCCCGCCGTTATGTCCCCGCCGACATATGACGACACGCACGGTGAATAATATATCGTCGCATTAGGCGCCGCCGGGAGGCCCGGCCACGCGGGAAGCTCCTCACCGAAAAGGCTGACCGGCTCAAACGGCACGGTGCCCATCCCGACGGGAGAGTAGCCCGCCGCGAGGTGCTGCATTATCGTGTTCCCGGCAATGGCGATGTACGAAACGGCGCTTGTTGGAACGCCCGCGTCGGCGCAGGCGCGCGTTATAAGGCTGCCGATCTGGGTTTGGATCAGGCGGGAGAGCGTTTCGTGCCCGTGCGCCGCCGAGTATTCGATGCGGCTGATGACGTCCGCGCCGTACTGCCTTTGCGCGTTTACTCCGGATGCGGTAGAGACGCGTTTTTTCGTTTTCAGATTCGTCAAATGCGCCACGACCGTAGTCGTGCCGATATCAATGGCTACACCATAGATATTGGATAATAACGTCGGCGCTTGCGCCGACAGTGCGGGGGTTTGGACGGGGGTTCCGGCAACGCCGTCAGATACAGGCGCGGGCGCCGCGCCCTGTCCCGCGATCTCCATTTTCATTTCCTCGGGGAGATGTATCTCCATGCCGTCCGTGACGGCGGTCTGACAGGCTTTTACTTCTTCGCCGCCGGGCGAAAGACGGACCTTGCATTTGCCGCAGCGGCCCCGGCCTCCGCACGGCGCGTCGAGGAATATTTCGTTTGACGTCAGCAGCGTCAGTACGTTCGGGACGTCCGCCGCCGGCGTTATTTGCTTGACAAGCTCTCCCGCGCGGTAGATTTTGATGTTTTTCTGCGTGTCCATTGTTTTGAAAATCTCCTTTATTGTAATTGCGCGCCTACGGCGCGGGCGCTTTGCGCCTTTATTATAATTGCGCGCCTACGGCGCGGGCGCTTCGCGTATTATAATTGCACGCCTGCGGCGCGGGCGCTTTGCGATCACAACTTCGCGCCTGTGGCGCTGGCGCTTCGCGCCTGGGCGAGCTCCCCCGTCAGGGACCAGGTGTTGCAGCCCGTGATTTTTACGTCCGCGAAGCTCCCGAGAGCGCCGGGGGCGCCGCTCCCGCGCAGGCGCACGAGGCGGTTGCCGCTTGTTCTGCCGGATACGGGGTATTCGGCGTCGCCCGTCTCAAGATCGATGAGAACGCGGAGCGTTTTCCCGATATACGCTTGGTGCAGCTCGGCGGAAACGCTGTTTTGAAGCGCCGTCATTCGGTCAAACCACCGCTGTTTTTCCTCTCGCGGCACAGTGTCCGGCAGCTCCGCCGACGGCGCGCCGGGGCGCGGGGAATGTATAAACGTAAACAGCGCGTCAAACCTGACGGACTTTATCAGAGAATACGTCTCCTCGAAATCCGCCTCAGTTTCGCCGGGGAAGCCGACGATGACGTCGCTCGTTATGACGACGCCGGGAAGCTTTTCCCGCGCCATAGCGATGAGCTCTGAATATCTCCCGCGAGTGTAGCCGCGGTTCATCATAGCGAGCACGCGGTCTGAGCCCGACTGGAACGGCAGATGGATATGGCGCGCTATTTTCGGCGACGATGCCATCGCGGAGAAAAGCTCCTCCCCCGCGTCCTTGGGGTGCGAGGTCATAAAGCGCAGTATGAAATCGCCCGGCGCGCCGGAAAGCCGCCGCAGGAGCTCCGGGAAAAACACGTCGCCGCCGCTCCGCCCGTACGAGTTGACGTTTTGCCCCAGCAGCGTGATATCGCACGCGCCGGACTCTATGAGCTCGCGCGCCTCCGCCTCAACGATCTCGGGCGCGCGGCTCCGCTCCCTGCCCCGGACGTACGGGACTATGCAGTAGGCGCAGAAATTGTCGCAGCCGTACATCACCGGCAGCCACGCCGTGTACTTGCGCCCGCGCAGCCGGGGTATCCCCTCCGCAAGCGCGCCGGCGGGCTCTTCCTCCGTCGCGAATACGCGGCTGCCGCCGGAAAGCGCAGTTTCCAGCAGCTCCGGGAAGCGGGCGAGCGCGTAGGTCCCGAACACGAGGTCCACGTGGCGGTAAGAAGCGCGTATGCGCTCCGCAATCTCCGGGCGCTGCGCCATACAGCCGCAGACGGCAATTATCATCCAGGGCCGCGCTTTTTTGAGGTGCGAGAGCGCGCCGATGACGCCGAACACCTTCGCCTCCGCGTGCTCCCGCACGGCGCAGGTGTTTATGACGATGACGTCCGCGTCTCCGTCGGAATCCGTCATCGCGTAGCCCATTTCGGCGAGCATACCGCGCAGACGCTCGCTGTCCGCCTCGTTTTGCTGGCAGCCGAACGTCTGTACGCGGGCCTTGACCGAGCCATTGATTTTAATGGGCATACGACCTCCAAAAATGCGCCTGTGAGACGCTTTTATATGATAATTCAGAAAATGTTGAAACTATTTTAACATTTACGTGTGGAAAATTCAACGCCAATATGCTACAATATATCCGCTTAGAAATCAGATGGGGGGCGTGCGGATATATGAAAAATCTTGTGATCGACAGGCGCGTTGTGCGCGATAATCTCCGTCTCGCCCGGGAACAGGCGGACGGCGCAGTTATAATCGCCGATTTGTCCGCGAACGCCGCCGGGATGGGTCTCGGCGAGATCGCCTCGTTGCTGAGGGACGAGGGCGTGCGCGATTTCGCGGTCTCCGACACCGCGGACGCCGCCTTACTTCGGAGGCGCGGCTTCACGGAGGAGCGGCTTATGACGCTGCGCTCCACCGCCGACCACGACGAGCTCGCGGAGCTTATAGACCTTAACGTAGTCTGCGCGTGCGGGTCATATGACGCGGCCGTCGCGATAAACGGGATTGCGGAAGCAAAACGCACGATAGCTGAGGTGCAGATAAAAGTCGATACCGGGCTCGGCAGATACGGCTTTCTGCCGACGGAGACCGACAGGATAGCCGCGATATATAAATATATGTCGTCGCTCGCGGTCGTCGGGACGTTCACCTCGTTTTCGGCGTCGTGGAGCTCGCGCAAGCAGACGCTGAGGCAGCTCGACGTTTTCAACGACGTGCTCGACAAGCTCATAGATATGAAGTTAGAGCCGGGGATGGCGCACTGTTGCGACTCCGCCGCGCTGTTCAGATACGATTTCGCTCAGATGGACGCCGTCCGTCTCGACACGGCGCTCACGGGCAGAATTCCCGGAAAAGCGATACCCGGCGTCGGCAAGGTCGGATATATAGAAGCGGGGCTTGAGGAGGTCGGCTGGGTCCCCAAGGGACACAGATACGGCGCGGAGAGGCAGAGGACGACAAAGGCGGCGACGAAGATAGCCGTGCTTTCGGTCGGATATTACCACGGCTTCGGCGTGACGCGCCGCGCCCCGGCGGTCAGCGTACCGGAGCTGATAGCGGCGCGTCCGCGCCCGCTGTTCGCCCGCGTCAACGGGCAGAAGGCGCGGGTGCTCGGCTCCGTCGGGCTGCTGCACACGCTGCTCGACGTGACGAAAATAGACTGTACCGTCGGCGATACGGCGGTGCTTGACGTCGATCCCGTGAACGTCAAGGGACTTCCGATTTTGTACAAATGAGGGCGATAATG
>JAISFB010000001.1 GCA_031263805.1 Oscillospiraceae bacterium | reverse complement strand
CGCCGCCCGCGCCCCGCCGAAAATTTTAATTCAAAATTAACGCGATTTCTATTAACAACTAAGTAAATAGGTGCTATAATGGGCGCACTTACAAGGAAACGGAGGCTCGTATTTTGCTGAAAATCATAAAAACCGCTCTGTCGCCGCGCGCAAGGCTGACTTACGCGGGCACGGACAAGTTCAAAACAAGCTGCCTGTCCGTAAATCTAATTACGCCGCTGCGCCGCGAGGACGCCGCCGCGAACGCGCTGATACCGCAGGTCCTGCGCCGCGGCAGCGCGGAGCACCCCGATATGGAGAGCATATCGCGCGCACTCGACGAGCTTTACGGCGCGAGGATCGAATGCTATCTGCGCAAAAAGGGCGAGTATCAATGCGCCGGCTTCTACGCCGATTTTATCGACGACGATTTCGCCCCCGGCGGCGAGCGCATCTTAGAGCGTACGGCGTCCCTGCTCGGCGAGATACTTTTATCCCCGCGCACGCACGGCGGCATTCTGTTCGACGAATATGTCACCGGCGAGCGCGCGAACCTGATCGACGAGATACGCGCCGCCATAAACGACAAGCGCTCTTACGCCAATGACGCGCTGCTTAAAAATATGTGCTCCGACGAAGCTTACGGCGTAAACGTGCTCGGCGGCGAGGCGGAGGCGAAGGCCATAACCGCAAAATCCCTGACGGCGCGGTACAAACAGTTGCTTGACACCTCGCGCGTCGAGGTCATTTACTGCGGCTCGGCGGAGCCGGAGCGCGTGGAGCTTGCGCTGCGCGGCGCGCTCGGAGGGCTTCCGCGCTCCCCGGCCCCGGCGCTTCCGGAAACGCGGGTGCTGCTCGCGCCGCCCGCGCCCGAGCCGCGGCGCTTTACGGAACGGCTCGACGTTACTCAGGGCAAGCTTGCGCTCGGCTTCCGCCTCGGCGAGACGATGCAAAAGCCCGACTACGCGGCTATGGCGGTGTTCAACGCCGCGTTCGGCGGCAGCGTCTCGTCGAAGCTGTTTTTGAACGTGCGCGAAAAGCTTTCGCTTTGCTATTACGCGAGCTCCTCTATAGAGAAGCACAAGGGAGTTATGCTCGTGTCCTCCGGCGTGGAATTCGCGAATTTCGAGCGGGCGTATGATGAGATACTCGCGCAGCTCGACGCGATACGCTCCGGCGATTTATCGGACTGGGAGTTTCTTTCAGCGAAGCGCGCCGTCGTCACGACAAGGCTCACGGCGCTCGACAGCCCGGGCGGGATAGAGGGCGCCTGCTTTGACAACACGATAGCCGGCATAGAATATACCCCGGAGGAATTCGCGACGCTCGCGGAGGCCGTGACGCGTCAGTCCGTGATCGAAATAGCGAACAACGCGATACTCGATTCCGCGTATTTTATGGAAGGGATGCAAAGCTCAGATGAAAAGTAAAGGCTATGATACGATACGAGAGCAGGTATACAGCGACAGGCTTCCCAACGGTATGCCCGTGTTCGTCGTCAAAAAGCGCGGGTTTTACAAGTCCTACGCGTTTTTCGTGACGGATTACGGCGGGGCGGACAGGCGCTTTAAGTACGGCGGGGAATGGATCGACACGCCGGAGGGCGTCGCGCATTTCTTGGAGCACAAAATGTTCGACACCGAGGACGGCAACGCGCTGACGACGCTTTCGGCGAACGGCGCGCAGCCCAACGCGTTCACGTCGAGCGGCGTCACCGCCTATCATTTTGAAAGCGTGGAAAAATTCGAGGAAAACCTGAAAATCCTGCTCGAATTCGTCTCGATCCCGTACTTCACGAAGGAGAGCGTCGAAAAGGAGCAGGGCATAATCGGCCAGGAGATACGGATGACGGAGGACGACCCCGACTACGCCGTCTACTACGGCCTGATGAAGCTGCTGTTCCGGCACAATCCCGCGCGCGACAGCGTCGCCGGAACGATAGAATCCATCGCGGAGATCACCGATGAAACGCTTTACCGCTGCCACAAAATATTTTACAATCCGTCGAATATGGCTCTCTTTGTCGCCGGCGACGTCGATCCGGACAAGATTTTCGACATAGCGAAAGGCGTGCTAACAGCGCCGCGCGGCGCGATACCGGAGCGCGACTACGGCGGCGAGGAGTCTCGCGCTCCCGTCGCCGCGCGCGCCGAAGCTGAAATGGAGGTCTCAGAGCCGCAATTCCTGCTCGGCGTGTCGTCAAGCTGGCCGGAGCGCGGGGAGGCGCGGCTGCGCCGCGAGCTCGTCGGCAGCCTTGCCGTCGGGCTTGTCGCCGGGCTTTCGTCACCGCTGTATTTGCGGCTTTACGCCGGCGGGCTCATAAAATCGGATTTTTCATATAATTTTGAATCCACGGCGGGCATAGCCTGCGCCATATTCGGCGGTTCCTCGCCAGACCCCGACCGCGTTTTTGAGGAGATTAAGGCCGAAGCCGCGCGTATCCGCGCCCCGGAGGCCCGCGCCGACCTTGAAGCGTTGCTTGATCGCGTAAAAAAGGCCGAATACGGCGGTATTATACGCTCGCTCGATTCGTTTTCGCGCGTGTGCGGAAACGCAGCCGAGGCGTTTTTCAACGGCAGCGACTTTTTCCGGTCGGCTGATATTTTGCGCGAGATCACGCTCGACGAGATTTTATCGTTCGCGGAGGAAAATATGAGGCCCGAAAATTTCGCGCTCTCCGTCGTCGTCCCGAAGGCGGCGCGGCAAGACGTATGAACGGGCCTGTGATAAAGCTCCCGCTGTTTGGGGAGGGCGCCGCCGTAAATCCGCCGCGCGGCATTACGATATTCGGCTTTACGATATATCTGTACGGCTTGATAATAGCGCTGGGCTTCGGCCTCGCCGCGCTGTACGTCTATCGCCGCCGCGAGAGCTTCGGGCTCACGGGCGACAACGTCCTCGATATTTTCTTATGCGCGATAGCCGGCGGGATAATAGGCGCGCGGCTTTACTATATCGCGTTTAACCCGTCCGAATACTTCGGCGCCGGCAAATGGCTGAATATATTCAAGCTGAGAGAGGGCGGGCTCGCGATTTTCGGCGGGATACTGCTCGGCGGCGGCGCCGTCGCGTTCTATTGCCGCCGGAAAAAACTTAGGCTTCCAAGCGTGCTTGACGCCGGGGCGCTCGGGCTTTTGATAGGGCAGTCGATCGGGCGCTGGGGGAACTTTATCAACCGTGAGGCTTACGGCTCCGTGACCTCGCTGCCGTGGCGCATGGGGCTTGAATCACCGGCGGGCTCGGGCGCCTTCGTCTTCGTCCATCCGACGTTTTTGTACGAATCGCTCTGGAACGCGCTCGGATTCTTACTGCTGCATCTGTTTTCCCGCAAGCGGCTTTCAAGCAAGCGGCATTCAAACAAGCGGTATGAAGGGCAGATATTCCTGCTCTACGCGCTCTGGTACGGCGTCGGCAGGGCGCTCATCGAAGGGCTGCGCACGGACAGCCTGTACATTCCGGGAACGCCGCTCCGCGCGTCTCAGATACTCGCCGCCGCGGCGGCTGTGGCTTCCCTCGCGGCGCTCATAACGCTCGCCGTGAAACATAAAACGCCCGCGCCTTCGGATGGGGCCCCGTCCGAAGCTGATATAGACTACATCGGGGAAGAAGACCCAAAATAAACGCGAATATTGCTATCGCAAAATATTATTTGGAGGTACACATCAATGGCAAAATTTGAAGACCTGAAGCAGCGGCTTCGTGAAACCGCCGAGGTCATCGGCGACGTGTCTATCGACCTGTACAAGCGCGCGGAGGAAAAGACCAAAATCCTCGCAAAAAAGGCAAAGCTGCAGGCTGAGATCGCGTCCGACAAAACCGCCGTCAAAAAGCTCTATCAGGAAATCGGCAAAGCCTACTACGAATCGCACAAGCTCTATCCCGAGCCGGAGCTTGAGCAAAACTGCGCCGACGTCACGGCGGCGCTTGAGCGCATAGCGCTTCGCTATGAAGAACTCGCGGAGCTCCGCTCCACGGGCGACGCCCCTGACGGCGCTGCCGACGCCGAAACGTCAGTCTGGGACGAGGACGGCGGAGAAGCCGAAGCAGACGCGCCGGAGGATAAATCGGACGTGTGATTTGGCGTGCCTGCGGGCACGGGGTACGCGAAAAAATCCTCCGCCGAAACGCGGAGGATTTTTTTATTGGCGCGCACAGCACCCCCTGCGCGTTTCAAACGAGACCGCTGAAAAAGTACCGTTTCAAAAATCAATTTTTCGACAGCGTGTCTGAAATCTTCCTTGTAGGTCATTTTCGACCGCGCTATCGTCTCCAGAACCGCGATTTTTCGATTTTTTGCTCTTTTTACTGCGCCATTTTGGAGGTCCGGACTTTTTCAGCAGTCTCTAAAAAGTATCTGACCGTTCCCACGCCGGTCCGATACTTTTTTCGGGGTCGCCGTCCCCGCGGGACGGCGTTTCCCCTGCCGCTCTTTTCTATGAGGGTGACTTTTTTGCTGTGGCATTAACCCGTCTGGAGGGTAACATTTTCACTGGGTATTGACATACTTAAACGCCCGGTTTTCGTGTTGACGGCGCCGTCAATATTCGTGCGTTTTTAATATGCCGTCGGCGACGGCGCGGCGCGTTACGCGCATATCCATCGCCTGTTTTTCGATATATTTGTGCGCCTCCGGCTCTGTCATCGACAGGCGGGATATCAAAATAAGCTTCGCGCGGTCGATTATTTTTATGTCCTCGATCTTTTGCAAAAGCTTGGTATTCTCGCGCCGCATCATATTAAAGCGGTTGTGGGACGCCTGCGCCGTGCGCACGGCGCTCCAGAACGCCGCCCTGCTTATAGGCTTTGAGACCGTTATGACGCCGCGCTCGGCGGCACGGTCAGACACCTCGTCGAATATTTCCGCGCGGACGAGCAATATGACCTCGCCGGACAGCCTTTCGGACAGTGCGGCGGCAAAAGCCTCTCCGTTTTCGTCGGAAATCGGAGAGTTGACGATATACAAATCAAAATCGGCGGACGTCAGCGCGCGGCGCGCCTCACCCGCCGTCCGCGCGGACGCTATATGCCCGAGAGAAGCGGGCAGCAGCATATCGGTTATCTGCGA
>JAISFB010000007.1 GCA_031263805.1 Oscillospiraceae bacterium | reverse complement strand
TCCGGCGAGCGCAAGATAGAGTGGGCGGCGCGCAATATGCCGCTGCTCTCGCAAATAGCCGCAGAATTTGAGCGCGCAAAGCCGTTTCGCGGCGTAAAGATCGCGCTTTCGGTACATATGGAGGCCAAGACGGCGTATCTGTGCCGCGTACTGGAGCTCGGCGGGGCGGAAATGCACGTCACGGGCTGCAATCCACTGTCCACGCAGGACGACGTGGCGGCGGCGCTCGCCCGCGGCGGTATCGACGTGTACGCGTATCACGCCGCCACGCCCGAGGAATACGAGCGGCACCTGACCGCCGTGCTGAGCGCCGGGCCGGGCATCATAATTGACGACGGCGGCGATCTTGTAAATCTGCTCCACACAAAGCTGATGCGCTTCCTGCCCGGCGTGATCGGAGGTTGTGAGGAGACGACGACGGGCGTTATCCGTCTGCGCGCGATGGAGCGCGACGGCGCGCTCCGATTCCCGATGCTTGCCGTGAACAACGCGCGCTGCAAATATCTTTTCGACAACCGCTACGGCACGGGGCAGTCGGTATGGGACGGAATAAACCGCACGACGAATCTGATAGTCGCCGGGAAAAACATAGTCGTCGCGGGATACGGTTGGTGCGGCCGCGGGATCGCGATGCGAGCGAAGGGCTTCGGAGCGCGCGTTATCGTTACGGAGATCGATCCCGTCAAGGCGCTTGAGGCGGCAATGGACGGCTTTGACGTTATGCCGATGGAGCGCGCCGCCGCCGCGGGCGATATATTCGTCACGGCGACGGGCTGCCGCGGCGTGATCGACGGGCGGCATTTCGGAAAATTGAAGGACGGCGCGGTTTTATGCAACGCCGGGCATTTTAACGTAGAGATCGCGATGGACGAGCTTGAGGCCGCCGCCGTATCGAAATACGAGGCGCGCCAAAATATAACTGGCTACGAATTGAAGAACGGGCGCCATATCTTCATAATCGCGGAGGGCAGGCTCGTCAACCTCGCCTCCGGAGACGGGCACCCGGCGGAAATTATGGATATGAGCTTCGCTATTCAAGCGCTTTCGGCGAGATTTTTGCTTGAAAACAGAGAAAAGCTTAAAATCGGAGTGTATGATGTTCCGGAGGAGATCGACGGAGACGTCGCCCGGCGCAAGCTGAA
Source organism: Oscillospiraceae bacterium (assembly GCA_031263805.1). GTDB lineage: Bacteria > Bacillota > Clostridia > Oscillospirales > Oscillospiraceae > JAIRRO01. The sequence goes on along the minus strand of JAISFB010000007.1, from coordinate 1,970 downwards.
ATCTTCCGGGCTGTCCATAGATGTACTGACGCCGGAGCAGGAGACGTATCTCAAAAGCTGGGATTTGTAAAAGGAGAGGATTCGCGATGAAAAAAATCACTCTCGTATTCGGCACACGCCCCGAGGCCGTGAAAATGTGTCCGCTTGTGAAAGAGTTAAAAGACCGCGCTGATAAGTTTGAAACGCGCGTTGTAGTCACAGGGCAGCACCGCGAAATGCTCGACCAGGTGCTCACGGCGTTCGGCGTCACGCCCGACCGCGATCTTGATATTATGAGCGACAGCCAAACGCTTTTCGATATTACGCAGCGCGCCTCGGACGGTATGAGAGCAGAGCTTGAAGAAAACCGCCCGGACGCGCTTTTGGTACATGGGGACACGACGACGGCGTTCGCGTCCGCGCTCGCGGCGTTTTATCTCGAAATCCCCGTCGGCCACGTCGAGGCGGGACTGCGCACGTATGACATCGCGGCGCCGTTCCCCGAGGAATTCAACAGGCAGGCAATAGACATCGTCTCGCGCTGGTCCTTCGCGCCGACGGAAGCTACGCGCGAAAATCTTATACGCGAGGGCAAGGTCCCCGGCACGGTTTTTGTCACGGGCAATACGGAGCTTGACGCGCTGCGCTTCACCGTGCGCGAGACTTATGAGAACGCGGAGCTCGATTGGGCGTCCGGTTCGCGCCTCGTTTTGATGACGGCGCACAGGCGGGAGAATCTCGGCGTTATGAGAGAGATTTTTACCGCGGTCAGGCGCGTTTTGGACGAGCGGGAGGATGTGAAGATAATCTATCCCGTGCATCTCAATCCCGCAGTACGGGATGCGGCGCGGGAGGTGTTGGGGAATCATCCGCGCGTGCGTCTTATCGACCCGCTGGGCGTTGTGGATTTTCACAACTTCATCGCGCGCTCGTATCTTGTCCTGACGGATTCGGGAGGGATACAGGAGGCCGCCCCGGCGCTCGGCAGACCTGTCATTGTGCTCCGCGACACGACGGAAAGACCGGAGGGCGTCGCCGCGGGGACACTGAGGCTCGCGGGGACGAATGGGGATAGCGTTTACCGCGAATTCTTGCGCCTGCTCGACGACGCGGCGCTGTATGAGCAAATGTCAAAAGCGCCGAACCCATACGGGGACGGCTTCGCGGCAAAGCATATCGCTGATATTTTAGAAGCGCGGCTTTAAGCGCGCGCCGCGCTATTCCGCGGCCTTTTCTATGAGTGTGCCGTCCGCGTCAAACTCGCAGTTGTAGGACAGCGCGCTCCATTTTTCAAGCAGGGCTGTAGCGTCGTCTCCCTCGGCGGCGTATGTCAGCGTGCCCGTCATTCGGCAGGGCAAGGCGCGGAGCGTGACGTTTTTCCCGTCGAGAGTTATGAACAGCGCCGCCGTTTCCGGATTACGTGAATTGAAGATAAAATTCCCGAGGCTGTAAACGATAGGCTTGCCGTTATAATATTCAAAGCTCTGTATGACGTGCGGGTGCGATCCGATCACGACGTCCGCGCCGAGGTCGATAAGCGCGCGCGCCGTGCGCTTTTGAACGTCGTTCGGGCGCGTGTCGCGCTCTATACCCCAGTGCATATATACGATTATATAATCACAGGACTCTCGAGCGGCACGGATGCCCTCTGCAAGCGCGCCGAGATTTTTCGGGTCCTTTGTCACGAGCTGCCCGGCTTTGTCCGTACCGGCCGACCAGGAGGCCGCGGGGAGAATTTGATTCGACGCGAAAAACGCGATTTTACGTCCTCCGGCTTCCGCGATATACGGCGCGGCGGCTTCGGACAGGTCATAGCCCGCGCCGAACGGCGTGATGCCGTACTCGCGCGTGTATTCGAGAGTGTCGTAAAACGCGTCCCGGCCGTAGTCGAGCGTATGATTGTTCGCGAGCGAAGCCGCGTCTATGCCGAGATGATCGCGCAAAAACGCGAGATTTTCCGGCGGCGAGCGGAACGTGTACGTCTTATCAGC
>JAISFB010000072.1 GCA_031263805.1 Oscillospiraceae bacterium | reverse complement strand
TCGCCCGACAGGTCTATGCCCGTTTTGTCAAAAAAGCCGAACGCGTCGATGTATTTGTAAAACGTCTCCGCGCCCACGCGCAGACCTATATTTATGAAAGCGACGTTGCAGGAATTCTGCACCGCCTCCGAAAGCGTCTGCGTCCCGTGGCCTATCGCTCTCCAGCAGTGGTACGGCGCGCCCGTGCGTCCGGGCACCCCGGAAAGCTCGCCGCCGCAGTAAAACGTGGAGTTTTCGTCAACGAGCCCTTCCTCAAGCGCCATCGCGAGCGTGAATATTTTGAAGACGGAGCCGGGCTCGTAGGTGTCCGAGATCGCCTTGTTGCGCCATTGACGCTGTCTCGCCGCCGCGAGCTCCGCCGAGTATTCCTCCGCGTCGAGCCCCGATATCGACTCCATAATTTCTTCGCTTATATCAAAGGGCGCGTTGAGATCGTAGCCGCCTAAGCTTGCCATTCCGAGTATCCCGCCCGTTTTCGGGTCCATCGCTATCGCCGCCGCGCCGCCTGACGCGTCAAAATCGGCGACGGCCTGCTTCAAGTGCTTTTCGAGATAATATTGTATAGTAGAGTCGATCGTGAGCGTGATATCGCAGCCGTTTTCGGCGTCAAAATAGTTTTCGTAGTCGGAAAACAGCATATCCGTACCGACGACATTTTTCAGCCTTATTACTCTGCCGTCCGTGCCGGTCAGATATTCGTCGTATTTCGCCTCAAGCCCTTCAAGGCCGTAATTGTCCGTGCCGACGAAGCCGATCACGCTGCTCGCGAGCGAGCTTTGCGGGTAATAGCGCTTCGAGTCTTCGGCGAGATATACGCTCGTCAGCTTGTTTTCCGCGATATAGCGTCTCACCGACGCGGCTTCCTCGCCCTCTATCTTACGCTTTACGGGAAGTCCTCGTTGCTTCGTGTTTTCAAATTTTGAAATAAGGCCGTCATAGTCCACGCCGAGCAGCTCGGAGAGCCGCGACGAAATGTCCGCGGCGTTCTCGCCGTTCAGCTTTAGCATATACGGGTCGATATACACCGTTTCCGCCGTCGCGGACACGGCGAGCGCCTTGCCGCCCGCGTCGTATATCGTCCCGCGGGACGCTTTTACGGCCGATTCCCGCGTCTGCTGCTCTATCGCCTTTTCTTCCAGCTCCCCGTGCCGGCGCACCTGCACGTCAAACAGCTTGAACCCAAGCAGCACAAACGCGGCGACGCCGCATACCAAAAGCAGAATGAATGTGCGGCCTATTACCGCTCCTATAGGTTCCTCTCCGTTGTGCCGTACCTTTTTCACCGCACGATTCACGCTCCGTTCTCCTAAAGATTATATGGACACACTATTTGAAGTATTCCATAAGCCTTGCTATGAGACCCGGCGCGCTTTCCGACGCCGGTATCACGGCTTTGTCCGCCGGCGCCGATTCCACGGGCCTTGTCCCGGCGCTTTGCGTGCGTATCATCCCGAGCTCCTCGACGGCGTAGCGCTCTATCTCTTTCAAATCAAAGGCCCGCTCATACTCCACGCGCAGCGCGCTGTTTTCCTCGCGCCGCTCGCTGAGCTTATCGACTATCCCGGACTGCGCCCGTATTCTCGGCGGCACGGCGCGGATGCCGGTTATGTCCGCCGATATCTCCGCAAGCTCTACATTTGAAAATATACAAGCCCCGGCAAGCGCGATTATGAACATGAAGCCGAGCACGGAAAACATCGAGACCCTCGGCCTCGCCGCCTCGCGCGGTCTCGCAACTGCTCCCGCCGCCGTTCTCGCCGCCGGCCTTTGCGCGGCCGGAGCTGCTTCGGGCGCCTCCGCCGGTACTGCTCCCGAGTACATATAACCTTCGTTTCTTAACGCCGCCGATGCCATAGCTTCATTTCTCCTTTGATTTGATCGTTTATTCGTCTCGTTTATTCGTCTTTGCGGGCCGTATGCCTCGGCAGCCGTTCCGCTATCCTCAGCTTCGCGCTTCTCGCGCGCGGGTTTTCACTTATCTCCGCTTCGCCCGGAACGACCGGCTTTTTTGTGACCGTTTTCATCACCGGTACAAAGCCGCAGACGCATTTCGGAAGCTCCTTCGGGCAGACACAGCCGTCCGACCAATCGCGGAACGCCGTTTTTACCGCCCTGTCCTCAAGCGAGTGAAAGCTTATCAGCGCCACCCGGCCTCCGTCGCTCAGTACGCCGGGAACGGCGGCGAGCAAGCGCTCTATCTCTCCGAGCTCGTCGTTCACCGCGATGCGCACCGCTTGGAACGTCCGCTTTGCCGGGTGCTGCTTTTCCCTCAAAGCCCGGCCCGGCATCGCCGAGCGGACTGTTTCCGCGAGCTCATCCGTCGTCTCGATAGCGCTTACCGCGCGGCGCTTTACTATCGCCGACGCTATTTGGCGGGCGTAGCGCTCCTCGCCGTAATCGTAAAGTATCCGTCTCAGCTCCTTCTCGTCCCAGCCGTTTACTACGTCGCGCGCGGTCAGGGGGTCTTTGGCGTTCATCCTCATATCGAGCGGCGCGGAGCGCATATACGAAAATCCCCGCTCCGCCGTATCAAGCTGCGGCGACGACACGCCGAAATCGCATAAAACGCCGTCCGCGCGGTCAACTCCGAGCTTTTGCAATATTTCGGGCATCTGCCCGAAATTCGCGTGTACGAAGCTCACGCGCTCCGCGTAAGCGCTGAGGCGTTCACGCGAGGCCTCTATCGCGCCGGCGTCGCGGTCCGCGGCGATAAGCGTGCCTCCGCGCTTTAATATCTCAAGCGAATGGCCCCCGAGACCGAGCGTACCGTCAAAGTATACCCCGCCCGGCCTGACGTTCAAACCGTCAACGGCTTCGCGCAAGAGAACGGATGCGTGAACGGATGTGTGGCTCATTTTCCGCGTTTCTGCTCGCGCAGGCCGCGCAGGTTCTTCTTCATCTCCGCGTACTTGTCCTGCGTGCTGTTTTCCTCATTGACGCGCTTCCACTCATCGGTGTTCCAAAGCAGGAACATAGAGCCGTTACCGACAAGCATCACGTCCTGCCCGAGATTTATTTTCTCGCGCAGCTCCTGCGGGATAAATGTTCTGCCCTGCGCGTCTATTTCGCAGAGCGCGGAATTGGCCCGCCAAAAAAGCCCTATGTCCGGGTCGAGCTCGTCGAATTCATCGCTGATTTTCTTGTACGCCTCCTCCGTGTATCCCTCCAAACAGTTTTTGTCCGAAAGCGTCAGGTAAAAAGCGTCCCCGAGCACCTTGCGGAACTGTGCGGGTATGGAAACACGGCTTTTTTGATCGAGCTTATGCCTGTATTTATCAATCATTATCTCTCCGGCCATATTTCCGCCCCCTCTCAGTGTGATTTATGGGATTTAAGTAACTTTCAATTACTTTCAATGAACTTCATCCCTATGATATCATATATTTGAAGAATTGCAAGCAAAAATGTAAAAAAAATTAAATATTTTTTCATCCACATCAGCTTGTTTACATCTTGCAGTATAAGCACAATATATAGTGCCCCCGCCAATACGGCGGGGGCACTTAACATTTTAGCAGAGCTTCGCGGTGGTTTTCTACCTAAATTTCCATCGACGCGTAACCGTTCGTTTCCATACTCCCGGTATTCCCCGCGAGGTATTCGTAGTACCCCTGACAGCCGATCATCGCGGCGTTATCCCCGCACAGGCGGAGCGGCGGGATAAAAAGCGTTTTCCCCGCGGCCTCGGCGGCGTTTTTCAGGTCGGCGCGTATGCGGGAATTGGCGGCTACGCCGCCCGCGACGGCGATCTTATCATATCCGAACTCCGCCGCCGCAGCCATTGCCCGCGGCACGAGAATGTCGGACACCGCCGCCACGAGCGACGCCGCCAGCGACGCCCTGTCAAGCTCCTCGCCCCGCTGCCCCGAATTGTGTATCGCGTTGACGACGGCTGTTTTCAGTCCGGAAAACGACATATCATACGGCGACCCGGCTACAACGGGACGCGTCAGCTTATATTTCCCGGCGTCGCCCGTCCGCGCCAGCTCGTCAAGCTTAGCCCCGCCCGGATACGTCAGTCCGAGCGCCCGGGCCGCCTTATCGAAGCACTCCCCCGCCGCGTCGTCTCGCGTCGCCCCGACCACGCGCATATCGGTATAGCTCCGCACATCGGTGATGACGCTGTTCCCGCCCGATACGACAAGCGCCAAAAACGGCGGAGCGAGCTCCGGGAACGCGATATAATTTGACGCTATATGCCCGCGCAGATGGTGCACCGGTATCAGCGGAACGCCGAGCGCAAGAGACAGCCCTTTGGCGAAGCCGAGCCCGACGAGCAACGCCCCGATAAGCCCCGGCGCGTACGTCACGGCGACGGCTCCGATATCCTTTTTCGATATCCCGGCGTTTTTAACTGCGGCGTCGGCGAGGCGCGCTATCGCGTCCAAATGATTGCGCGAGGCGATCTCCGGCACGACGCCGCCGTAAAGCTCAAATTTATCGGCCTGTGAAAATATCTCCTCGGAAAGCGTCTCGCGCCCGTTTCGCGTCACGGCGGCGGCCGTCTCGTCGCAGGACGATTCTATTGACAGGATCAGCATAAAATATTATCCCTTCTTTACTAAGCGGGGCACTTGCCGCCGATACCGGCGAACGGATTCTTTGATATCACTCCACGCGCAGTGAGGCGTCTACGCGCGTATTCGGTCCGAAGTGACTCCAATGAAATATAGCGAAGCGATTGGCGTCCCAAAAACCGATGAGCTCCGCGTCCGAGGTATTTTGCAGGCAAAATACCTGCGATACGCGCGCTTCCCGCGCGCGCCTTATCGCCTCGCGCAGCAAATTTGTGGCGATACCGGTGCGCCGTTGCTCGGGACTCACAAAAATATACGGTATGTGCCACTGCTCACCGTCTAACGGCGCCCCCAGCTCGTCGGAAAGCA
>JAISFB010000060.1 GCA_031263805.1 Oscillospiraceae bacterium | reverse complement strand
GTCCCCGATGGCGCGCAGCATACGCGCGGACTCCCAGCTGTCGCGGTCGGACAGCTCTTTCGACGAAAGCTTTACGAGATATGTACCGAGCTTGTCCTCGTAAGCGTCAAGCTGACTTTCCCCATCCGTCGGCGCCTCCGCCGCGCGCTCGGAATAATGCCCGACGAGCGCTATCGCGGAAAGCACCGTGTCTCTCGCGATGCCGCACATCCGGCTTACCATATTCTGACAGTTCACTATCGCGAAGGCGGGCGTGTTCAGCAGCCGCTCGTCAAGAAATTCTTCCGCCGGGGCGGATTCCGGCTTGTCCCGGATGGTGAGGAACGCGAGCTTTTCCAGCCCGCGCGTAAACGGCAGCAGCACCGCCGTCACACTTATATTGAATATGCTGTGCGCGATGGCGATCCACAGCGGCGTTATATCCATATCCATAAACGCGAAGCTGAACAGCGCGTCCAGCCCGTACAGCACGACCATATACAGCAGCGTACCTATAATATTAAAGTATATGTGAACGACGGCGACGCGGCGCGCGGAGCGGTTGACCCCGATGCTCGACAGCAGGGCAGTGACGCAGGTCCCGATATTCTGCCCCATTATAATAGGTATCGCGACGCCGAATTTTATGCGCGACGTTATAGCGAATGCCTGCAACAGCCCGACCGACGCCGCCGAGCTCTGTATTATCCCCGTGAACACCGCGCCGACGAGCACGCCGAGCAGCGGATTTTCAAACGCGACGAGCACGCTCTGAAATTTCGCGCTCTCCGAAAGCCCGTCAACGGACTCTTTCATCACAATCATACCGAACATTAAAACGGCGAACCCGATGAGAATTTCACCGACGTCTCGCCGTTTCTGCTTCTTTGAAAACATTATAAACGCTATGCCGACTACCGCGAACAGCGGGGAAAAGCTCTCGGGCTTGAGCATATTCACGAACACGTTGTCGCTCTCGACGCCGGCGAGGGCGAGTATCCACGCCGTCAGCGTCGTCCCGATGTTAGAGCCCATGATGACCCCGATGGTCTGCCGCAGGGTCATTATCCCGGAGTTCACCAGCCCGACGAGCATGACCGTCATCGCCGACGAGGACTGGATCGCTATCGTGATCCCCATCCCGAGAGCAAGCGATTTCGGCAGGCTTGATGTGGCGCGTTCGAGCGTGCGCTCAAGCTTCCCGCCGGACATTTTCTCTAAGCTCGCCGACATAACACCCATTCCAAAGAGAAAAAACGCCACCCCGCCAAGAAGCTTGAATACGTCCAAAATATCCATTTATACCGTCTCCCGCCAATTATATAAAATATGTGTAAAGCCTGCGTAAAGTTTAGCATAAGCGCGGCGGCGTGTCAACGGCAAAAAACAGCGGCGGCGATATAGCGCAATAGGCTAAAAAAGCTTCTCCCCCCGGTACCGGGAGGAGAAGCTTTTTCAAAGCGCGGAAACAAAAGAACTTTACGCGGCGCGGAACCGTAAGCTCCGCAGCGCGTAATTCGGATACGGTACGGAAGCGGGCAAAGCCCGTTTCACGGCCTTACTCCCCGTATTTACCGGCGAGGTAGATATATGTGGACGACGACCACGCCGACCAGAACAGCCCCTTTTCGCCGAAAGCAGTAAGACTCCTGTCCTCCTTGCCGGTCAGCGCGTTATGTATGTGGAAGTATCCCGTGTCGCGCAGCATTGCGCAGTATTTGCGCGATACGCTCTTCGCGAGGTCCGCGCGGCCGCAGGCCTCCAGAGCGATCGCCATCCAGAACGAGGACGGCGTTATTATGCTGCCCTGCGTGAAGCCGTGGAAGAAGTAGTCGCTGTCGAGCGTTTCCGTCGAGAGGCCGTAGGGCGTGTCGAAACGCTCAGGCGCGAACATATATTCTATGCTCTTGTCGATAACGTCCCGCGGCAGGCGGTTTCCGAGCAGCAGCGGGAAATAAAGCGAAACAGTGTGCGAATCAGACTTTTCGCCGGTCTTCGCGTTGAACGCGAACCATTCCGTACCGTTCCAGAATTTTTCGACGATTTTTTTAATGAGGGTCTTCGAGTCCGCGTCCCACTTCGCGCAGACGTCCTCCGGCTTGCCGAGCTCGCGCCCGAGCCGCGCGAGAGCCTCCATTTGCAGCGCGATGAGCGCGTTGAGGTCCGGCGAGGCGCACGGGAAGCCGACGTTGAAATACGGCCCGTCCTCCCAGCCTGTTTCTAAAATGTTCTCAAACTCGCACACGCCGTCGCCGTCAACATCGCGCAGCTTTGTGAAATATTCGGTCCACTTGACAAGCCGCTCCCAGACCCACGTCTTGCTTTCTTTTGAAACGGACGCCAGCCCGCTCCCGCAGTTGTCCATAAGCCAAAGCAGCGCCGCGCCGTGGACCGGCGGCTTTAGCCCGATGCCGGGCATTTCCTGATACGTCAGCGAATCGGTCATTCTTCCATTTTCGTCCATATGCTCAAAACCGGAGCAGAATATCTCCCACGCGAGCTTTATATCGCGCGAGAGCGCGATAGCCTGAAGCGGCTGCTGCCACACGAACGCCCCCTCAAATATGCTGTGTATCATCTTCACCATCGTGCGCTTGTAGGCCGATTCCCCGTCCGGTTCCACGGTCATGCTCCACGTTTGCCACAGCGCGGGAAGACGCCCCGGCTCGAATTCTTTCGGCAGAGACGGGCATACGCGCTCGCAGAAGCCGTCGAAATCCGCCTTGACGTCGGCGACGGCGGCGTCATACGCCGGATACGCGGAAATTTCCCGCGGCTTTGGCTCTCCGACGAACACGTCTTCAAGCGCCGCCTGTAACACGCCGTTTTTATCCGGCGACAGCTCCGCGTACATATTGCTCTGTTTCAGCGTTCCCGTTATCGGCGTCACGAGCAGCTTTGACACGGAAAAATCGAGCGTTGTGTACTTCGCCTCGGCAAGCGGCGTCGGCGGCTCCGGATTCGACAAAAACGAGATTGGTCCCGGCGCGCGCGTCAAGCGCAGCGACAGGCCGTTCTCCCCGCGGACAAGGACAAGCTTGCGCTCGCCGATCGTAAAGCGGAGCGAGCCGTAGCGCGTTTCGAGGACGACCTCATACGGCGTCGTGGAGATGACGCAGGGCAGAATTTTCCCGTTTCTCACCGGCTGGAGCTTGATTTGACGAAAACCGTTGTTCTGGCTGAAATCCATAACTCCGGTCATCGCTATGCGGCTGTTGCAGAGCCACAGGGTACATTTGCCGTAAAGGTCCTCGCCGTAATTGTCGTTTGCGAAGGCGATGAAGGAACCGCGGCGCGAGAACGGGGCGTCGAGCAGGTCTGCGAATTTCGTGCTTTTTAACATTGGAACTGGCCTCCCTGTATAATTTTTTGTGGATTGCGTAAATCATACCACACAGGAAAGCCGATGGCAACTGTTTTTTTGATATTTATCCGCACTCAGGCCTTCAGGGTATTCCGAAGCACCCTTAAAAGCTCCCCAATATCAAGCGGCTTGCCGATATGTCCGTTCATACCGGCCTCTAAGCATTTTTCTATATCCTCGCGGAAAACATTCGCGGTCATCGCGATTATCGGGACGGCGGCGGCGCGGGGCGTATCGAGAGCGCGTATGCTTCGCGCGGCCTCATATCCGTCCATTTCGGGCATTTGAACGTCCATAAAGACCATATCGTAAAGCTCCGGGTTTTCCGAAAACATTTTTACGGCGATTCTGCCGTTTTCGGCGCATTCGATGCGCAGCTTCGTCGGCTCCAGCAGCGCGAGCACGATCTCGCGGTTGATTTCCACGTCCTCTGCGAGCAGCACGCAGCGGCCCGAAAAATCGTCGCCGCCGTCAGCGTCGGCGTTATCAGCGACCCCGTCTGTGCCGGAAACGGTTCCGCTGACGCCGAGACATTCGTTTATGCAGTCGGTTATCGCGGACGGGAACAGCGGCTTTGAGAGGAATTTATCGACGCCGGCGCGTTTTCCTTCCTCCTCAATAGCGCTCCAGTCGGCGGAGGAGATCATAATTACGACAAGCTTGCCGTGAGAGCCGGATTTGATTTTTTTCGTAAGCTCTATGCCGTCCGTTCCGGGCATTTTCCAATCCACGAAGCAAATATCGTAGCCGTCGCCGCTCTTTTCGATAAGCTCCTGGGCGGCTTCGCCTCCGAGCGCCGTGTCGCAGGATATATCGAGGCGGCGGGCAAAGTCGGCGAAATACTCTAACACGTCCGGTTCATCGTCAACGGCGAGTATGCGCAGATTCCCCCAG
>JAISFB010000051.1 GCA_031263805.1 Oscillospiraceae bacterium | reverse complement strand
AAGATAGTATTCATCACAGGCGGAGCGTCGGGCGCGGGGTTCGGGCAGGCGCAGATGTTCTCGGAGGCGGGGGCGAAGGTCGTCATCGCCGATGTGCGTCAGGATCATCTCGACGAGGCGGCGGAGTATTTCAAGAGTAAAAACGCGCCGGTGCACGCCATCCGTCTCGACGTGACGGATCGCGCGGGATATGCGGCGGCGGCGGACGAGATAGAGCGCGTCCACGGCGCCGCGCCGGACGTCCTCGTCCTGACGGCGGGCGTCAACGTGTTCGGCCCGGCGGAGGCGTCCACCTATGACGATTACGACTGGGTGGTGGGCGTGTGCTTCGGCGGCGTCGTCAACGGCCTTGTGACGTTCGTACCGCGCATGATAAAGAAGGGGACCGGAGGGTATATCGCCGCCACGGTGTCTTGGGGCGCTTTCGGCGCGGGGTCGATGACGGCGCCTTACGCCGCCGCGAAAGCCGCCGTGCTCAACCTGATGGAGAGCTACTATCTGGCGCTCAAGCCGTACGGCATTGCGGTGTCGTCGCTGTGCCCGGCGAACATCCGCTCCCGCATATACGAGGCGGCGCTGAATAGGCCGGAGAATCTGCGTGACACGGGCTACAACGTCTCGGAGGACACGCAGACGTTTCTCGCCGGCGTACACAAGAGCGGAATGGATCCGCGCGTACTCGCCGACTACTTGAAAAAAGGCATGGAGGACGAGGTGTTCCTCATCATCCCGTATAACAACGGCCCGCGCATGGTGGAGCTCGAGTTCGAGCGCTTCAAGCACTATGCCTCGCCAGAGGGCATGAAGTATCTGGAGGAGAAGCAGAAACAGCCGCCCACACAGGAGCAGTTGGAGATGATGTCCGAGCGCGAGGGCTACGACGTGACCGCGTCGCGCGAGATGTCGCCGGGCGACGACGCCCCCATGACGTTCGAGGAGAGCGGCTTCGCCAAAGCGCGTGCCGACGCCGACTGGGTGGACCCGAGCAAGCGAGCGAAGTAAAGGTTAGGGGGTCGGTTTTCGCGCCGCGGCGCTCGCAGAGTGTCAGCTTCGGGAAGCGAATTCCCGAAGCTGACGCGGAGCGAAAAGGACAAGGAGCTTGACTTTTTTCGCGGGCGGCGATATTATACTGGGAAGCGAAAGCGATTTAGTTCGGAATTAAATTAGCGCAATATAACTTTGGGAGTAAAAGGGGAAATTGGCAGTTATGAAGAAGCTTTGGTCATTAGTTCTTGCGGTCTTACTTTTTGCGGCGGTCAGCCCGGCTGTGCGGGCGGCTGCGGAGGACGGGGTGTATCTGGCGCCCACGAACACGTATTATCTCAATCCGGACACGGGCGTCACAGAGGACGGCGGTTCCGGAAACGCCGCGCTAGGCGAGGGGATGTGCAGGAGCGTCGTGTACGAAAAGGCGCTCGTGGAGATAGACGGCGGCAAAATATTCGCCACCGTGCGGCTCCAGCTCATGAGCAACATGAAGGATTTCAGGCTGTTTGTGCAGCAGGGGGCGAAGGGCAAATACGAGAGCGTAAAACCGAGGATAATGGCCGAGGACGCGGCGAGTGATACGTCGGATTTCCGGTTTGAGCTCCCGTCAGTCGGAGGATACATAAGCTGGGAGATGTACGTCATCCCGATGGGACGCGACGTAAAATTCTTTATGAATCTTAGCGAGAGCCTGACGCAGGGCAACGGCGATTTCACGGTGAGCCTGAAGCCCAAGCCTACGCCGACCGCGACGCCCTCACCGACGCCTACGCCGACGGATACGCCTCCCGCTCAGACACTGCCGGCGGTTCCGACGCCGACCGCGACGCCGACTGTCCCTCCGGAGACTGAGGTGACATCTCCCGCCGCCACGTCTGAGACGCCGGCGCCGACATTGACGCCGACGCCATCTGTGACTCCGCTGCCAGCCGACGTGTCGACTGCGCCGTCAGCGCCGCCTTCGGCGGCGGGCGCCGTCCCGGGCGAAGCGGGCGAGACGCCGCCTCCGAACACGCCTGAAGCCTCAGACGCGCCAGGAAGCGCTTCCGAGCCCGACGATACCGCGCCTGATGAGCTCGACGGCGGCGGCGACGCGCCGGCGGTCGCGGACATAAACGCGGGAGGTGAAGGAGAGTCCGCAGTCATGGTCGCCGAAACGGGCGAATCCGAACCGGATACCATCGGTGCGGGCGGCGTCGCCGTCGCGGGCGCGGTAGTCGCGGTGGTGGTCGCGGCTGTAATAATTGTGCCGCGTGCCTTGAGGAAACGCAAATGAGAAAAGCCGCCGCCGCGCTGCTCGCGCTGCTGATCACAGTTTCCGGCTGCGTGTCGCAGCACCCCGCGCCGGACGCCTCCGTCCCGGCTTCCGCTTCGCCGACGGCGCGGGAAAGCGCCGCGCCCGAAATTTCCGAACCGTCCGAATCGCCCGCAGCTTCAGACGGCGAGGCGTACAGGCTGATCGCCACGTCGCGCGCCGCCGTGGATATCTGCGACAGGCTGGGGCTGTCGCTTGTCGGGCGTCCGGCGCTCGACGGTTTGCCTGAGCGTTACGACGGCCTGCCCGAAACGGGAAGCCCGATGCAGCCGGATTTTGAGGCGATACGGCTGCTCTCCCCGACAGAGGTCGTCGGGCCGGACACGCTGGAGGGCGATCTCGCAAAGGGCTTCGAGAATGCCGGTATACCCGCGACTTTCCTGAATCTGCGCAGCGTCGAGGGGCTGTACGAGAGCGCGAAATATCTCGGCGAAAAATACGGCGCGCAGGACGCGCTGGCGGCGATGCTTGACGAATACAATTCCGCGCTCGCGGAGTTGGAGGCCGCGAAGCTGGAAGCTAATCAGGACGGCCGGCAGGGCCCGCGCGTGCTGATCCTGATGGGTCTGCCGGGCGCTTTTATCGAGTGTACGCCGAGCTCTTACGTCGGCAGCCTCATAGAACTGTGCGGCGGGACGAACGTCGTATACGATCCCGTCGAGGATTTTGTGGGCTGGAACACGGAGGCGCTGTTGGAGCTCGACCCGGACGTGATAATCCGCACGGCGCACGCCCTGCCCGAGCTCGTGCGGGATATGTTCGCGAAGGAGTTCGCCGAAAACGATATTTGGAAGCATTTCCGTGCGGTGCAGGAGGGGCGCGTGTACGACGTGGACTACACCGTGTTCGGGATGAGCGCTAATTTCCGCTGGCCGGAGGCGTTTGACGAGCTGGCTGAAATTTTCTACGGGGACTCCGGCGAATGACGGCGAGGCGGCGTAAAAACAGCGCGGCGCGGCGTGCCGCGGCGTTTATCGTACTCGCCGCGGCTACTGTATGCCTGCTGCTGTTTTCGATGAAATCGGGCAGCATATCCGTTTCGTGGCGCGAGCTTTTGCGCGGGCTGTTCGTCGAATACGACGCGCGCGTCGCCGCGATTTACGATCTGCGCTTCCCGCGAGTGCTCATCGCCGTAATGTCCGGGGCGGCGCTGTCCTGCTCCGGGCTGCTGCTTCAGGCGGCGCTGAAAAATCCGCTCGCGGACCCCGGCATTATCGGCATATCGGGCGGGGCGTCGTTCACGGCGTCCGTCGTAGCGGCGTTTTTCCCGGCGCTGTATTTCTCCGCGCCCGCGTTCGCGTTCGTCGGCGGGGCGCTGGCGTTTTTGATAATTTACGCGCTTTCGTGGAAGGGCGGGCTCGACCCCGTGCGCATAATACTCATCGGCGTGGCGGTCTCCGCCGTGTTCGCGGGGCTCGGCGCCGTGCTGGGCGGCGTCACGAGCGCGTCCGGCGTGTCGGTCACGGTTTCCGGGCTGTCCCAGAGGACGTGGGGCGACGTCAAGCTTTTAGGTATATACGCCGCCGTCGGGCTTGTTCCGGCGTTCTGTCTCGCGCCGGCCTGTAATTTAACGGCGCTGGAGGATCGCGCCGTGCGCGGACTCGGCGTCAACGCGGACGCGCTGCGAGCCGGGATATCCTGCGTGGCAGTCGCGCTCGCGGCGGCGGCGACTGCTATCGTCGGCGTCGTCGGGTTTCTGGCGCTTATCGCGCCGCATATCGCACGGAAAATTGTCGGTAATGACCACAGAGTTCTCACGCCGTTTTCCGCGTTGCTCGGCGCGTTTATTCTGCTGCTCGCCGACACTGTGGGGCGGCTCGTTATCGCGCCGAACGAGCTCTCGGCCGCCGTCGTGATGAGCGTATTCGGCGGGCCGTTCTTCATTTTCCTGCTCAGAAGAGGTGATAAGCTTGAACACTGAAACGCTCGCGGCGGAAGCCCTTTCGTTTTCCTACGGCGAAAACCGCGTGCTCGACGGCGTGAGCTTTACGCTAAAGCCCGGCGCCGTGACGACGCTCATGGGCGCGAACGCCTGCGGCAAGACGACGCTGTTGAACCTGCTGACGAAAAACCTGAGGCCGGATTCCGGGCGCGTATTGCTCGGCGGCGCCGATATATCGGGGATACGGCTGCGCGATTTCGCGCGGCGCGCTGCCATTGTGCACCAAAAAAACTCCGCGCCGGACGACCTGCCCGTCAAAAAGCTCGTGGCGTACGGCCGCATCCCGCACTCGTCGATGCTGCGCGGCAGGACGGACGGCGACCGCGAGCACATCGACACGGCGATGGCGTCCACCGGCATAACGGACATCGCGGACAAGCCAATGGGCTCTCTCTCCGGCGGCCAGCGCCAGCGCGCGTTCATAGCCATGGCCTTAGCGCAGGACACGCAGCTGCTGTTCCTCGACGAGCCGACCACGTTCCTCGACGTGCGCTATCAGGTCGAAACCCTGCGCCTGATACGCGAGCTGAACGCCCGGCGCGGCATAACGATAGTAATGGTGCTGCACGATATAAACCAAGCCCTCGCGTACTCCGACGAGGTGAT
>JAISFB010000044.1 GCA_031263805.1 Oscillospiraceae bacterium | reverse complement strand
CTAAACGACAAGCCGGGCGATCAATAAAGCAAAGGAAGCCTTCAAATGCCTGAAAACGCAAAAGAAAACGCCGGCGACGGCATAACGCTCGACTTGCTGCCGCGCGACGGGGAGCGCGCCCTGCGGGAGCTTGCCGGCGGAAACCTTGTCATCGCGCGGTCGGACAACGATTTTTTGTACATCGCGGAGCTTGACGGGCGATTTCATATGTTCACGCACACTCCCGGCGCGTCCGGCGGCGGACAGCGGCAGTTCCCCAAAAACGAGAAATATTTAGCGTCGGTGCGAAAGCTCGCGGAGCTGTCGGACGCTATGTATGTGTGCATTTTCGACAAGACGATGAATCTTTACGGCGTCCTGCAAAGCGCCGAGGACGGCATTTTATCAATGTTCCCCGGAAAAAACCGCGACGGCGACGCGGACGTCGAGTTTTTGCCGTGGGATAAATCGGCTGCCGCCGGCGCGCCGAAAGCACAAAACGGCGGGAATCCGCCGCCGGATGACAGCGCCCCCGGCAGCGACTTCCCGAGTGAGCATTTTGACGATTTATTTGACGTGGAGTAGGCGGATTACGATCTTCGATAAACGCGCGCCGTTCCCGCTACAATTTATAGTGCCGTTTATTGATTTTATGTATTCAAAAATGTCCGTATATTTTTTGTCAATTCTCAAAGCAGTATTTCTTTCCGTTGAAGTGTTTTTTACGACGTAAACAGCGAATAAAACGTCTTGAACGTATTCTCCATCCCCTCGGCGAGGGGCGTATATTTGAAATCGAAAGCGGAAGCGAATTTTTCGCCGCTGATTAGATAATCCTCCGTCGCCGGAAACGGCATCGGGACATATTCGCGCGCGGCTTCCGCGACCGTGAGCTCGCGCGTTTCAAACGCACCGCCGTTGTAGCGCTCAAAATCGCTTATCAGGCGTGTGCAGTTGATTTTTTCCGGCGCGGCAAGGTTGAAAATCTCGTTATAAGCGCGCTTGTCGCCCGCCATGGCGATGAGCGCGTTCGCGACGTCCTTTACGTAGACAAGGCTGAAGCTCGCCGTCGCGTCCGTCGGAACGGGTACGATATGATTGCGCGCTATGAGCTCGACATACCACGATTCGCGCGAATTATAATTATACGGCCCGTAAATAAACGTCGGCCGCAGGATCGTAAATCCCATCCCCAGGCGCCCGGCGGCGTCAACAAGCTCTTTTTCAAGCAGCAGCTTGCCGCGCACGCCGTCCGGCGCCGTATCCGGCGATAAATCCGGCGCAATATCCGGCAGCAACGGGGCGTTTTCGGTTTTTATCTCGCGGAAGGACGGGTCGTACACGTCGGCTGTTGAAATGTAAATATACTGCTTCACCCGCGGCGCGAGCGAAAGCGCCAGCGGCGCTATCTCTCCCTCGTCATACGCGCAGAAGTCCACAAGCGCGTCGTATTCCAAATCAGGCGCGATGCGGCCAAGCGCGCGCGCCGAGTGCCTGTCGCACTTGTATTCCGTGACGTTTTCAAGCCCGTCAAGCGGAAGCTTTCCGCGATTTATAACGTGCAGCTCAATTTCGCCCGTCTGCGACGCGAGAATTGAGAATACGCGCCCGACGAACATACTTCCGCCGATAACGAGCACCCGTTTTTTCAAGCCGAACCGCCCCCTGCCTGCTTCATCATTTACCGTATTTATCGCCCGCGGCGCGCGCCGTCAGCGCCGCGATTTCAGCCGCTTTATGCGCTCGCGGTATTCCGTTTCCAGCTCTCCCCCGCCCGACAGCGCGCGCAAGGCTTTGTACGCCGTTTTCGCGGCGTCGAGCGCCGCTTTTTTATCGCCGAGCGTCTCGCACACGGTCGAAAGGTTGCTGACAGCCGAGACGTATTCCGCGCTTCCGCCCAAAAAGCTCTTTGCCGCCCGGGCCGCATTTTCATAGGCCTCGCGCGAGGCGGCGTAGTCGTCCTTGTGATACTTCACCGCGGCGAGCGTCGCGTATACGGCTGAGCGCTGCGGGCTTTGCTCTTTTAGCTTATCGAAAAGCTCTATCGCCTCCGACGCGAATTTTTCGGCGGCGTCGTACTCCGTCATACGGTATTTTAACGCGGCGAGCCGGCTCAACGCCTCGGCGAGCTCTATTTCTCCGCCGGCGCCGGCGCTTATCAGGTCATACGCTTTTTTTTCGTATTTGTAAGCCTTTTTCAAATCCTCCGCCGCCTGATACGACAATGAGAGGTTAGCCAGCGCCCCGGCGAGCGCCTTGTCGTCGCGCGGCTGACGCGCCTCGAGCAGCTTTACCGCGTCAAGAAACAACTCCGCGGACCGCGCGTGCTTTCCGGTGCTCCGCAGCAGCCCGGCGTGATTCATCAGCAGGTCCGAATAGTCCGCCGTGTCCTCCCGGTGGAACGCTTTCAGCGTATCAAGAGCTTTTACATAGGCGTCCGACGCCTCGTCAAGGCGCGACACGCCGCGATAAAAGCTTGCGAGCTCGTTTATCAGCGCGATATACTCCGGGAGCTCGTCCTGTTTATTTTCCTCCATAGATGTGATCGCACCCGTCAGCAGCATTTCGATATCCGAGCTTTTGCCGCCGTCGTACATCGCGGAAAGCTTCTCAAAAACCGATTCCGGCTTTTTTATTTTTCCGCCTGTCTGACTATTTAAATATAAATCCCTGAAACCCATAGCATCCCCGCCGTTTAATACGACTCTACATCAATATCAATATCGAATTCCGGTTCCTCGGGCTTGTACTCCGCGGGCTTATACTCCGTCCGGGACGCCTCCGAATCCGAAATCGCGCGGGAAAAACGCAAGCGTAAATTTTTCATATCGTCCAGCGCGGCCGACAGCGCTTGCTCAATGCTATGCAGAGTATTGTCGGCGTATTCCGTGACGGTGCGGCGCAGCTCGGCGGCGTTCGTCTCCGCCGTGACAAGCATATCGCGGCTTTGCACGCGCGCCATACGCAGGACCTCCTGCTCGTCCACAAGCTGGCGCGAGCGCTCCTCGGCGGCGCGGCGCACGGCCTCCGCCTCGTGCTTTGCGTTCGCGATAAAATCGCTGCGCGCCGCGACAAGGCGCTCGGCCTCCGCGAGCTCCTGCGGGAACATAGACCGCGCCTCGTCGAGCAGGTCGAGCGCCGCTCCCCTGTCTATGAGGCACTTGTCCGCGCCGAGCGGGACCCATTTCGCGCTTTCGATCATCGCGTGAAGCTGCTCCAGCAGGTCGTTTACTTTTTCTCCTCCGGCCATTTTCGCCGCCTTCTTTCGTTACTTATTTATTCTGGCAAGAATATCGTCTATTATTTCGCGCGGGACAAAGTCCCCGAGGTCCACGCCGTATCTCGCCATTTCCTTCACGACCGTCGAGCTGAGATACGTGTACTTGCTGCTCGACGTCATAAACAGCGTTTCAATATCCGGCTCGACAATTTTATTCGCGAGAGCCATCTGAAACTCCCAGTCGAAGTCCGAAACGGCGCGCAGACCCTTTATTATCACGCCCGCGCCGATGTCCTTGGCGTGCTTTACGAGCAGCATATCGTCGCGCGTCTCAACGACTACGTTTTCAAGCCGGCTCACCGTGCGGCGGATCATATCCGCGCGCTCGTCGAGCGTGAACATCGTCCGCTTCGCCGAATTGACCATAACGCAGACGTGCAGCGCGTCGAATATGCGCGCCGCGCGGCGTATTATGTTCAGGTGCCCGAGCGTGATAGGGTCGAAGCTGCCGGGATAAAGCGCTATTCTCATACGGTGGTTTCCTTAATGTATATCGTGATTTTCACGCTGCCGTAAGTATATTCCCTGAGCTTTTTATACGGCGCGGGAGCGTCTGGCATCGTGTACCCGGTGCGTGATTCGCACACAATTATAGCACGCTCCGCCAAAATGTCAAATTCAAATATATTGGCAAGCGCCGAATTTAACAATTCGCCATCATACGGCGGGTCTAAAAAGACAATATCGAACCTCCCGGCGCGCTTTGTGTATTCCAGCGCGTCCGCGCGTAAAATCTCGGCGCGCTCCGTCAGCCGCGCCGCCTCGATATTTTTGCGCGTGAGTTCAAGCGAGGCCTGCGACGAATCCACAAAAACGCAAAACGCCGCCCCGCGCGAGAGCGCCTCGATCCCGAGCTGCCCCGTGCCGGAAAATAAATCGAGAGCGCGCGCTCCGCTTATATGCGCCTGTATTATATTGAAAACTGCGCCTTTAACCTTGTCGCCCGTAGGCCGTATATCGGCCCCTTTCGGCGGCAAAAGCTTCTTCCCCCTCGCGGAGCCTGATATTACTCGCATCTCCCGCTCACTCCCCCGCCCTATCTTCATCAAACAGCGCGTAAACAGCTTCCGCGGCGGCGCGCGGCACGATCTTTGCCAAGTCGTCCACGCTTGCGGACTTTATCGCTTCAAGGCTGCCGAAGGCGCGCAGCAGCGCTTTTCGGCGCGTCTCCCCCACTCCCGGCGCTTCGTCGAGCTTGGATTTCCTGACGGTCTTGGAGCGGCGCTCGCGATGAAATGTTATAGCGAAGCGGTGAGTTTCCTCCTGTATCGTGCCTATCAGCGCGAAGGCGGCGGGGTTCGCGTCGATGCCGATCTCCATACCGTCGGGCGTGACGAGAGCGCGCGTTCTGTGCCGGTTGTCCTTTACCATACCGAACACCGGTACGCTTATATTAGGATCGAGCGCCGCTATCGCTTTCGCGGCGACGGAGGCGTGGGCCTGTCCGCCGTCTATCAACATAACGTCCGGCAGCGGAGTCCAGGCTTCGTCGCCGTCTATAAAATGCCGCACTCGGCGCGTGACGACTTCCTCCATACTGCGGTAGTCGTCCTGTGTTTCCGTGGATTTTATCGCGAAGCGCTTGTACGAATTTTTTTTCGGCTTGCCGTTGTCGAAGACCGTCATCGACGCTACTATGTCTTCGGAGCCCGTATTTGAAATGTCGAAAGCCTCAATTCTGACAGGCGGGCGCTCAAGCCCCATCGCCTTTCCCAGCCATTCTATCGTGCCGCGTATTTTTTCCTCGCGCGTCGTCGCGCGTTCCGTCTCCTCGCGGGCGTTTACGGCTGCTGTCTTTATAAGCTTAAGCTTTTCGCCGCGCTTTGGCTGAAAGATGC
>JAISFB010000207.1 GCA_031263805.1 Oscillospiraceae bacterium | reverse complement strand
TGCTCGCGGGCACGGAGGAGCAGCTCGAAAAATATCTGAGGCCCATAGCCACGGGCGAAAAGATAATGGCGTTCGCGCTCACAGAGCCCGGCGCGGGCTCCGACGCCGGCGGCACGACGACGACCGCCGTCCGCGACGGCGATCACTGGGTGCTCAACGGACGCAAGACGTTCATCACCACGGCGCCCGTCGCCGACTGGTGTATCGTCTACGCGAAAACAGACCGCTCTCAAAAGGGCTCCCGCGGAATCTCCGCGTTCATTGTCGATATGAAGCTGCCCGGCGTGTCATGCGGCAAGGCGGAGCACAAGATGGGCATCATCGGCTGTCCGACGTCCGATATCATCCTCGAGGACGTGCGCGTCCACGAATCCGATATGCTGGGCGAGGAAAACCGCGGCTTCCAGAATGCGATGAAAACGCTCGACATCGGGCGCATCGGCGTCGCGGCGATGAGCATCGGCGTCGCGCAGGGCGCTCTTGACGAGGCGATAAAATACGCCAAGGAGCGCAAGCAGTTCGGACAGCGCATCGCGGATTTTCAGGCGATAAGCTTTATGATAGCCGATATGGCGACGAAGCTTCAGGCCGCAAAAGAGCTCGTCTACCGCGCGGCGCAGCTTAAAGAGGCGAACAGCCCCGACGCCGGCACGGCGGCATCTATGGCGAAATATTACTCCACCGAGATATGCAACGAGATAGCCGGAAAGGCCGTTCAGATACACGGCGGCTACGGCTACATAAAGGAATACAAGGTAGAGCGCATTTATCGCGACTGCCGCGTGTTCACGATCTTCGAGGGCACAAGCCAGGTACAGCAGATGGTCATTTCCGGCAGCCTGCTGAAGAAATAGCAAGGAATAGAAGGAGATTTACAATGAAAATTATTGTTTGCGCAAAGCAGGTCCCCGACACGAACGAGGTGAAAATTGACCCCGTCAAGGGCACCCTTATCCGCGACGGCGTCCCGTCCATCCTGAACCCCGACGACGCCAACGCCCTTGAAGCCGCGCTTGAGCTGAAGGACAAGGATTCGGACATAAGCGTCAGCGTGCTTTCGATGGGCCCACCGCAGGCGACGTATATGCTGCGCGAATGTCTCGCGATGGGCGCGGACGACGCGTATCTGCTGTCCTCCCGTACGTTCGGCGGCGCGGACACGTGCGCGACGTCAACGACGCTCGCCGCCGGCATCCGCACGATAGGCTCTTACGACATCATCTTCGCGGGGCGTCAGGCGATAGACGGCGACACGGCGCAGGTCGGGCCCCAGACGGCGCAGCGTCTAGGTATCCCGTCCGTCACCTACGTACAGAAAATACGCGAGATAAAGGATAAATCCGTGATCGTCGAGCGCCAGCTTGAGGACGGCTATGAGGTCATAGAGGTGCAAACCCCCTGTCTGCTCACCGCCGTCAAAGAGCTCAACTCGCCGCGCTATATGACGATCGAGCGCATTGAGGACGCCTACAAGGCCGAGATCAAGATTTGGAACGAAAACGACGTCAATCTCAAGGCCGAGGACTGCGGACTTAAAGCGTCCCCGACGCAGGTGTTCAAGAGCTTCACGCCGCCGCCCAAGGGCAAAGGCGAAATGCTGTCCGGCACCGTCGGCGAAATGGCATCGTCGCTCGTCGCGAAGCTTCAAGAGAAGCACGTCATATAGGGGGGATTTAGAATATGTCTGTAAAAATTATTAACGACAAGTGCAAGGGCTGCACTAAATGCTTACAGGAATGTCCGTTCGATGCGATAACGATGCAGGAAAAGCTCGCCGTTATCGGCCCAAAGTGCACAAGCTGCGGCAAGTGCGTGGACGTCTGCCCGTTCAAGGCTATAGAGAACATCACGGAGGAGAAAAAAGGCGCCGTTGACGTCACGCTCTATCACGACGTATGGGTCTTCGCCGAGCAGCGCGACGGCAAGCTTATGAACGTATCGGTCGAGCTTTTGGGCGAGGGCAAAAAGCTCGCCGGGGAGATCGGCTGCAAGCTCTGCGCCATTTTGTGCGGCGACAACACCAACGAGCTCGTCACAGAGCTGTATGAGTACGGCGCGGACAAGGTGTACTACGCCAACGCGCCGGAGTTGAAAAACTACAACACGGACGCGTACACAAAGGTCATTTACGAAGCAATCTTGAAGTACAAGCCCGAGATCGTCCTGCTCGGCGCGACGCATATAGGGCGCGACCTCGGCCCCTGCCTCGCCGTCCAGTGCGGCACGGGCCTCACCGCCGACTGCACAAAGCTTGATATAGACCCAGAGGATAAAAAGCTGATGCAAACGCGCCCGGCGTTCGGCGGAAACCTTATGGCAACGATCCTCTGCCCGGCGCACCGCCCGCAGATGTCCACGGTACGCCCCGGCGTTATGGAAAAGCCCGTGAAAAAGCCCGGCGCGAAGGGCGAGCTCATTGAGCTAAAGCCCGTCTACAAGGACGGCGATATTCGCCAGAAAGTCCTTGAGATCGTAAAAGGCCTGACGGAGCAGGTCTCGCTCACCGATGCGAAAATAATCGTCTCCGGCGGCGCCGGTCTCGGCGGCCCGGACGGCTTTAAG
Organism: Oscillospiraceae bacterium; assembly: GCA_031263805.1. Taxonomy (GTDB): domain Bacteria; phylum Bacillota; class Clostridia; order Oscillospirales; family Oscillospiraceae; genus JAIRRO01. The sequence goes on along the minus strand of JAISFB010000207.1, from coordinate 2,274 downwards.
GTCATAAAGCAGCTTGCCGACCGTCTCGGCGGAGTAGTCGGCTCCTCCCGCGCGGCCGTTGACGCCGGCTGGATCGACCACAGCCATCAGGTCGGGCAGACCGGCACAACGGTCAAGCCGACGGTCTACTTCGCGTGCGGCATTTCCGGCGCAATCCAGCACCTTGCCGGGATGCAAAACTCCGGCTACATCGTCGCCATCAATAAAAACGAGAACGCGCCGATATTCGAGGTCGCGGACTACGGCATCGTCGGCGACTTGTACAAGGTCATCCCCGCGCTGTTAGAGGTTCTCGGCTAAATAAATAAATATAACGTGCCTGCGACGCAAAATAACACAAAAAACAAGGGGCGGTGTGCACACCGTCCCTTGTCGTATTGCCGTTTATGATGCTGTTGTTTTTTTGGTTTAGCCGAGCATTTGCAGAACGCCCTGCGGGAGGGCGTTCGCCTGAGCAAGCATTGCGGTGGAGGCTTGGAATAGGATATTCATCTTGGTGAACTGCGTCATTTCCTTTGCCATATCCACGTCTCGGATTCTGCTTTCGGCGTTTGTCAGGTTCTCGGTGGAAATGTCGAGGCTGGATTGCGTGTACTCAAGACGGTTTTGCAGCGCGCCGAGCTTGCTGCGCTCAGACGTGACGTAGGTCAGGGCGCTGTCGAGGATGCTCAGCTGATATGTCGTCTGTTTGCCCGTCGTTTCCATCACGTCGATCAGCGACTTGCCGTAGCCGTCGCCTATGCCGAGCATATTTGTATCGACGGAGCCGATGGACGTTTCAATCCCCTGCGCGGCGTTCGCGCCGACCTGGAAGTACAGCTTGCCGACGGAGGAGTTTTCGACTGTGGATTTTGCTTCCTCAAGCTGCCACGCGCGTAAAACAACATTCGAGATGGCGTCCGCCACACCGCTTACGGTTACCGGAGATGCCGTAGGTGTGGCGATAGTGCCCGTATTGGTACCGAGCGCGCTCGCCAAAGTAGCGCTTACCGTAGCTGCATTAAGGGCCGTCACAGACCCGTCAGTGCCGGTTGGCGTATATGCCGTTGTTGTCCAACCTGTCATAGTGGCGCTAAGTAAACTAACAGCTGCCACCATTTTCTCGGTGTATTGCGCGACGCCGGGCATCGTCGTGCCCTTCAGCGCGTTGCCGAACAACTCTTCGACGTCGGTCACGAACTTATTTGCCGCTGTGACCGAGGCGCCGTTGGTTTTTTCCGTGTTCGCTTCCGCCAAGGTTTTAATATCCGCGACGGCCTTTGACCAACTGTCGCCTGTGGCATAATCAATAGCGATCTGCCGCGCGGTGTTGAGGTTTTTGGCGGCGGCGGCGTAAGCCTGTCTCTGTGTATCTGTCCCGCCGACGAAGTCACCGCTGACAAGCTTTTTCTGGTTGAACTCAACGCGGTTCGCCATAGAGTCGATCTCTTTTGTCAGCGCGTCAATTTCGTCCTGAATCTTGCGGCGGTCGCCCTCGGAGGCGATGGCCGTCGCCTGATCCTGCGTGTCGTTTGAGGCATAGACGACGAGCTCGCGGATGCGCTGAACCATATTGTCGATTTCCTGCATACCGCCCTCAGCCGTCTGTATAAGGCTGATGCCGTCCTGCGTGTTCTTCGACGCCATCGTGAGGCCGCGAATCTGCGCCCGCATTTTCTCGGAAATGGCGAGCCCCGCCGCGTCGTCGGCGGCGGAATTGATGCGATATCCCGAGGAAAGCTTCGCGATGGACTTCGTCACGCCGGCCTGATTGATGCCATAGTAACGGTGCGCATTCAGCGCGGGTACGTTGTTTTGGATTCTCATTTTTTGAACACTCCTTGAATAAATTCTCTGTGTGATCCGTCGCACAGAGGCCGGGGATATCCATTAACGCGGCCGGATGTGCACCTTCGGCGCGGTAATGACGTGAAAATAATTTGCGGGCGGTTACGAGGGAACGGGCCGCCGGGGACGTCGGCCCCTACGGGACCGGGTTTTCGGGCGTTGCGCGTAGGGGCGACCGCCTCGGTCGCCCGCCGTTCCTCTTCCCGCCGTCCCTGTTTACCGTCATCTCCTGTGAATTTTGGGGTACGCGGGCGGGCACGGGGGCACGGGCGGTCGAGGGCGACCGCCCCTACAGGACGTGGGAACGGCGCATCATAAATCCGCAATATTTTCCGGTTCGCGGTCGGTCTCAATGTCGTTGACCCTCTCGTAAATCGCCTGCCTCAAAATCGGAAGCGATTTCGGCGCCTCGACCCCGAGCTTCGATATCCCGCTGCCGTTGACGAT
>JAISFB010000202.1 GCA_031263805.1 Oscillospiraceae bacterium | reverse complement strand
CTTGAATTTTATCTGGAAGCTCTCGACCGCGATGTCAAAAAGAAAGACGAGAATCCGAGCGTCGGTTTGATCCTCTGCGCCAGAAAAGACGATGCGGTGGTCGAATACGCTTTAAGCCGCAGTATGTCGCCCGCCCTCATTGCGGAGTACAGGCTGCATCTGCCGGATAAGCAAATATTGGAAAACAAACTGCGTGAGTTGACGGAACTGGCCGAAAGCGACGACGCAGACGAGGAATGATTTAATACCGCTTTGTCGGCGAGAATAAATCTCCGCGGCGAAACGGGAGGGCAAAAGCCCTCCCGTTTCGTTGTAATATTTCCGAAAGCGTCTTTTAAGACGCGTTGCCGACGTCCTCGAACTGGCTGTTGTACAGGTCGGCGTAGAATCCGTTTTGGGCCAGAAGCTGCTCGTGTGTGCCCTGCTCTACGATGTCGCCGTCTTTCATACACAGTATAAGGTCCGCGTTGCGTATCGTCGAAAGGCGGTGCGCTATTATGAAGCTTGTGCGGCCCTCGAGCAGATTGTCCATCGCGCGCTGTATCAAGATTTCCGTGCGCGTGTCTACGGAGCTTGTCGCCTCGTCGAGTATCAGTATCCTCGAATCGGCTAAAATCGCGCGGGCTATCGTCAGAAGCTGCTTTTGCCCCTGCGATATATTCGTCGTTTCCTCGTTGAGCATCATACCGTAGCTTTCCGGAAGCGTGCGGACGAAGTGATCCACCTGCGCGGCCTTCGCCGCGGCGATAACTTCTTCGTCCGTGGCGTCGGGGCGGCCGTAACGGATGTTTTCCATTATCGTGCCGTTGTACAGCCACGTGTCCTGCAAGACCATTCCGAACTCGCGGCGCAGGTCGCGGCGCGTATAATTGGCTATATTCTTGCCGTCAACGAGTATGGCTCCGCCGTTTAAGTCGTGGAAGCGCATCAGCAGCTTCACCATCGTCGTCTTGCCGGCTCCCGTGGGGCCGACGATGGCGACCTTCTGCCCCGCCGAGACGTGCGCCGAAAAGTCCTTGATGACCGGTTCGCCCGATTTTTTCTTCTTGGGCAGCGCGTCCTCGTCGGAGCCGAGTTTTTTGACGTCCTTTTTGCCTCCGGGCATTCCGGGGAACCCGCCTCGCGGCATACCTCCGCCGCCGCCCGGGAAGCCTCCGCCGCCCGGCATACCGCCTCCGGGCATACCGCCGCCGGACATTCTTGCACCCGGGAAGCCCCCGCGCGGCATACGTCCGCCGCCCGGGAAACCGCCCTTCGGCATATTGCCGTCTCCGGGGAAGCCCCCGCCCGGACCGGCGGCGCCCTTTTTGCCCTTGGACGCTTTTTTGTCGAGCTTCGCTTGCTCGCGCGCCTCCATTTCCTCCTGCATTTTCTTAAACATCGCCTCCGGACCTTCCTCGTCCTCGTCCTTCTCGATGTATTCGTAGGCGAATTTTACGTGCTCGAAGGTCACGTCGCCGACTATCGGGTCGCTGTCGATATTGTATTTTGTATCGACGTCGGTCTCCTCGGGCTCGTCGAGGAAGTCGAACACGCGCTCGGCGGCCGCCGCCGTGGATTGAAGCTGGCTGGAGATGTTCGCGAGCTGGGTTATCGGCTGCGTAAAGCTGCGGATATAGGTTATGAACGCTTGAATATCGCCCACGTTCAAGCCGTCTGTGCCGTTCGTTACCATCATCGCGCCGACCATGCAGACGGCGACGTAGCCGAGGTTGCCTATAAAGTTCATCATCGGCATCATAAAGCCCGTCAGAAACTGCGCCTTCCAGGCCGTGTTGTACAACTCGTCATTGTGGACGTCGAACTCGCGCATTATGCGCCCCTCGGCGTTGAAGGCCTTTACGACGGTGTGCCCGGACAGCACTTCTTCGACGGTGCCGTTGACCGTACCGAGCAGACTTTGCTGCTTGCGGAAATATTTCTGCGACACCTTGACCATAAACAGCGTGACAAGCGCGCTGCCCGGTATCATAAGCACCGCGATAAGCGTCAGCTTCCAGCTCATCGTAAGCATCAGCACGAGCACCATCACGAGCGTTATGACCGTATTCACCGCCTGCATTATCGTCTGCGTAAGGTTCTGCGACAGCGTTTCCACGTCGTTCGTGATGCGCGACATCACCTCGCCGTGCGTCATACTGTGGAAGAAGCCGACGGGAAGCTTGTTTATCTTCTGCATTATCGCGTTGCGGAAGTTGTACGTTATCGTCGTCGTGACGGACGTCATCGTGAAGCCCTGGAAATACGCGAACAGCACGGACAGCAGATAAAAACCGAGAAGTATCATAAGCGTCCTGTTGATGAGCGAATAATTTATCAGCTCGTGTATGCCGCTCGCGCGCAGGCCTATGACCCTCGCGAGCTCGTTTGTGATCTCCGCGGTTATCTTCGGGACGAACTGCGACAGCACCGTCGAAATGTTCGACAGCAGTATCACAAAAATGATTTTCCATTTGAACGGCGCCAAAAAGCCGAACAGCTTTTTCAGGCTCTTTTTGAGGTCCTTGGGCTTCTCATTGCCGCCTCGCATCCAGGGAGGCCCGCCGCCGGGGCCGGGACCGCGGCGCGGTTCTTGTTTTCTCGGCTGCGCCGGCGCTATTCTGTTTTCGTTGTCTCTCTCGCTCACGCCAATTCCTCCTTAGATAGCTGGCTTTCCGCGATCTCGCGGTATTCCTCGCACGATTCAAGCAGCTCGCGGTGCGTGCCTCGGCCGACGATTTTGCCGTTGTCGAGCACTATTATCTGCTGCGCGTGCATTATCGTGCTTATGCGCTGGGCGACGATAAGCGTCGTCGTCCTGCCCGTGTAGTCGTTCAGCGCGCGGCGCAGGGCGGCGTCCGTCTTGAAGTCGAGCGCTGAAAAGCTGTCGTCGAATATGTACACGGGCGGCTTTTTCACGAGCGCGCGGGCTATCGAAAGCCGCTGCTTCTGCCCGCCGGAAACGTTGTCGCCCGACTGGGCGATCTCCGTGGCGAGTCCTTCCTTGCCCGCGAACACGAAGTCCTCGGCCTGGGCCACGCTCAGCGCGCCGCGGAATTCCTCGTCCGTGCCGTCCTCCTTGCCGTAGCTGAGGTTGGAGGAAATGTCACCGGAGAACAGTATGCCCTTTTGCGGGACGTAGCCGAGATTTTCGCGCAGCTCGTGTATCGAAAGCTCGCGTATATCGACGCCGTCGAGCGTTATCGCGCCCTCCGTCACGTCGTAAAAGCGCGGGATCAGGTTGATCAGCGTGGATTTTCCCGAGCCTGTGGAACCGATGAACGCCGTCATCTCCCCGCCCTTCGCCGTGAAGGATATGTTTTCGAGCACGGGCGCTTCCGCGTCCTGATACTTGAACGACACGTTTTTGAATTCGATCTCGCCGTGAGCGCGCGCGCCGAGCGTTTTCAGCTTTTCGGGCGGCGCGTCCGTGACCTTCGTGTCAGTATACAAAACCTCCTTGATACGATTCGCGGAGACAAGCGCCTGCGGTATTATAATGAACATCATTGAGATCATCATAAACGACTGTATTATCTGCATCACGTACTGCATAAACGCTATCATCTGTCCGACCTCAAGGCTTCCGCCGTCGATGGCGCGCACAGAGAAGAACATCACCGTAAGCGTCGTGCAGCCGAGCAGGAACTGGATTATCGGCTGCTGTATCGTCATCATTATCTGGACGTAGCGGTTCGTCTTGCGGATACTGTCGTTAGCCTCCTCAAAGCGCGCTTCCTCGCGCTGCTCGTTGCCGAACGCGCGGATGACGAGCATTCCCGTCAGGTTTTCACGCGCCACGAGGTTTAATTTATCGCGCAGCTTCTGCATTATCTGAAATTTCGGAATGATCCTTGAGAAGAAAAACACCTGCACGAGCAGCAGCAGCGCCACGCCGACGGCGACTATCCAGCTCATACCGGGGTTCAGCTTTATCGCCATTATAATGCCGCCCACGCCCATTATCGGTGCGGAGAGTATCATACGCAGCGCCATCATCGCGACCATCTGCACGCTCGACACGTCGTTAGTCGTGCGCGTTATCAGCGACGCCGTGGAGAACTTGTCGAACTCCGGCGGCGAGAACGTCTGCACCTTGCTGAACAGGTCGTGGCGCAGGTTGCGCCCTATCCCCGTCGATATGCGCGAGGATAGGAAGCCGTTCGCTATCGTGACTATTATCACGAGCAGCGTGATGCCGAGCATTTGGGCGCCTATCGTAAGTATAGACGACTGCTGTATGCTGTGCGCGCTCGCGCCGAGCTCGGCGTAAAACACGCGGTCAAACGACGTGCCGACTGAATATTTCTGCGCGTCGGAAACCTCGTCCGGCATTGCCGCGAACGCCGGGGCTCCGGAATCCTGTTCCTCCGCGTCCTGTCCCTCCGCCGGCGCTATCGCGTCGGCATACGGCGAGCCGGGGGCGAACACATTATATATAATGTCGGCGTCGAGCTTCACGATGTCAAGCTGCGGCGCGTCGGGCGCAAATACCGTGCGTGACGCGTCCTCCGCGAGCCAGTCTGACAAACGCGTATCGGAGAACCACTGATAAAGGATGAGCGACGCGCCGTACGAGGCGTCCGAGTACGCCTCGCCGACCGCTTGCGGGACCTCGACGTCCCGCAGCACATAGCCGGCCTGCTCGCCGCCGAGCCTCGGGAACGTCTTTGCCGCCGAATCGGGCAGCGCCTCGCGCGTATCCGCCTTTGTGTACAGCGCGCGGAAGGCCTGCGCGTCGTTTTCGGACATAAAGCGCGTTATTAATTCCATAGCGCCGTCGGACATCGCCCGCGGCGCGGCCTCGTCGATACCGCCCCTTATAATACCGGTATCGACCATACTGCTCATAAACCGCGGCAGATAAAGCTCCGCGATATTCTGCGCGAACAGCAGCGCGATAGAAATTACCGCCATAAAAATAAACGGCTTAAAATATCTCAGAATAAGTTTCAAATATTAGGACCTCTTTCTTGCTGGATTTTAATTTGGAAATGCTGTTGCGGTGCTTTTTCAGACGTGTGGCGGAGGGCGGCGATTGCCGCGGCGGGTGATCTCGGCGACGCGCCCGACTATTCTGACGTATTCGCTCGCGTCGTTTTCGCCGAGCTCGCGCAGCAGGCGTTCGAGCATCCTCCGGCGCTCCTCGTCGTGGCGCTTGAAGGATTCCCGGCCCGCGGGCGTGGCCGTCACCAAGGTGCGCCGCCTGTCGCTTCTGTCCGTCTCGCGGACGATATAGCCCTTGTCCTCAAGCATTTTCAGCGCGACGGCGACGCGCGCGGTCGTGACGCCGCATATGGCGCTTAGCTCTCCGGGGCTGATGGCGTCGCCCGAGGCGGTTATCACGCTGAGTACAAACATCTCTCCGCCGGGGGGCAGGGGCGTAAGCTTGCCGCGTTTCGTATCTCCGTGCATTTTTGACATACTTTCGTCAAGGCTGACCGCCAGAGCCGCGTAATCCACTGTTAAGCCTCCTTTCTCTAATGGCGTTAGATAGTAATGCGGTTAATATTTTCTGCTGTTAGTAATTATACACGTTAGATTTTATTTGTCAATAGATATTTTCAATGACGGATAAAATTTTTTCGTAACATCCTTTGTGCAAAACGTGCATAAAATTCAAACGGGACATCCGGCGCGGCGTTCAATAGTCCTTAATTCGCAATGATTATGTCGAATTTTGCGGCGGGGCGGCGGGGAGCGCGGCGAGCTTTTTTCCCCCGCCCGCGCGCGGGCTTCCCGCGCCCTCGCCGGAGCGCGGAAAAAAAATTATTTGCCCGCCTGACAAAACAAACAAAAAAAGTGTTGACAAGTTGCGCGGGGCTGGTATATATTACGAATCAATGAACGGGCAGCGAATCGCCGTCAGTCCGGATTAGGCGGCAGTCAGCCGAATTCCCCCGCTTCTCTCGCGCAAAGGACGCTGACTCCCCCTCTCCCCCTGACAGCCGCTCCGCTCCCGGCCGGCGTCAAGGCCGGCCAAAGTTCACTATATTATTAACAGGAGGAATCCCCAATGAAAAAGGTACTCGCACTCGTCATCGCCGTTCTGATGCTCGCGGCTATGACAAACATCGCGCTCGCCGCCCCCACATATATCGGCGAGGTAACTATCCAAGTCCCCGATTTCGATTTTGAAATCACTCTCAGCGACGCAGCGGCTAAATACGGTCCGATTGTTGAAAGTCCATATGGCGCATCCGGCACAATTGTAGGAAAACCGGGAAGTAAGATAACTTTCAGCAAGGACATATCGTTCGGCTATATGGGTACGAATGATGCCGTGACCGCCAAAGCCGGCGAGGCAATCAGCTTTGACACGATTGAAGGTCACTACACCTACAATGCCGATGGCTCAAAGTTCCTGATGTTCGTTAACGAATCCAATACTGCCGGCCAGTACAATGAAGACGGTCTCACAAACGACATCTCCGAGATTGCCGTCGCCACTGCCGCCGCCGATCCGGAACCTCCCGTCGAAGAACCCGCCGTTGACGAACCTGTCGTTGACGAGCCCGCAGAGGAAGTTCCCCCTGTCGAGGAGCCCGAGCAGGTACCCGACGTGCAACCCGCCGAGCCGCCCGTAGTGGAAGCTCCCGTCGAGGTTGCTCCCCCCGCGGCTGAGCCCGAGGCTCCCGCCGCTCCCCCCGCTGCGGCTTACACGAAGCCCTCAGAGCTGGCCTCCGCGTTTGACGTAGGCGTGTGGCCGATTGCCGCCGGTACTTATGATCCGGGCCTTGACGGCAACAGCATTCCCAACGGCACGTATGTATACGGCCTCTTTGACGCGGCGTACGCCATGCTGACCGCCCCGTCGTCGCTCGCCGGCTACACCGCCGCGTCATCCGCCTCCGCGCTCACGCCCGGCGCCTATTATGTGCTCAACGCAAGCAGCGGCTTCGGCTATGTCCTCGTAATGCCCGCCGCCGGCTCCGCCCCCGCCACGGGCGATTCCTCGGGCGTTGTGCTGTTCGCCTCCGTGTTCGCGGTCGCGGCGCTCGCCTTTGTCCTCGTAATTCCCCGCAAAAGCAAGAGCAAATAAATTTCGTCGTACCGGCACTTAAAATTGCGGCCGGAAGTTCGGCGGAGTTGTTTCCGCCGCGGATGCTGTACAACAATGTACATATCATCGCCCGGAACAGCTCCGCCGTTCTTTGACCGCGCTTAATTTAACCACTTCTGGGAGGAAGCCAAATGAAGAAGGTACTCGCGCTCGTCATGGTCATCTTTATGCTCGCGGCTATGACAAACTTCGCCCTCGCCGCACCGGAATACGTCGGCGAGGTAACTGTTCAAATCCCCGGCTTCGATTTTGAACTCACCCTCAGCGACGCAGCCTCTAAATACTCTCCCGCAGTAGACGCCGGCTACGGCATGATGGTAACCATCGCCGGCAAGCCGGGCAGCACCCTGACGTTCAGCAAAGACGTATCCTTCGGGTCTATGGGCGTAGACGGCGCCGCCACCGCCACAGCCGGCGAGCCGATCAGCATCGACACGGTCGACGGTTATTACATCTACACCGCGGATATGTCTCAATTCGTGATTTTCGTCACGGAAGCCAACGCTGCCGGCCAGTATAACGAAGCCGGTCTTACAAACGACATTTCGGAGATATCGACCGCAGGCGGCGCAACGGGCGCCCCCGCCGATACCGCTCCGGACGACGCCCCCCCCGCCGGCGGGGAAAGCGCGCTGCCCGCGGAGCTCGCCTCCGCTTACCCGGCGGGCGTGTGGCCGATGGCCGCCGGTCAGTACGACCCGTCGCTTGACGGGCAGGGAATTCCCGACGGCGCCAATGTTTTCGGGCTTTACGATTCAAGCTTTACGACAATGCTTGACGCCCCCGCCGCCATTGAAGGCTATACCGCTGTGACGGCTGCGGCTGACCTCGCCCCCGGAAGCTATTATGTGCTTATAGGCGGCGCGGGTTTCAACTATGTGATAATCGTCGGGATCGACGGGCCGATCACAGCCGCGCCTCCCCCCCCGCCCGCAGCTCCTGACGACGCGCCGCCCGTAGAAGCGCCGCCCGTTGTGGAAGCTCCCGTCGTCGCGGCCGCCGAGGTTTACATCACCATTGTCAACAACGGCGTGGTGGAAGTCGCGGCGCAGCCCATAGTCCCCGGCGAGATGACTATTGAAGGCGTGCTGCTCACGGCGCACGAGAAATGGTATAAGGACGGCGTCAGCGGTTACGCCGCCGGCGTTGACGCGACGTACAATATGTACCTCATTGAGTCCGCGTGGGGCGTCACTGGCGTGCCGTTCATCTCCCAGGGCGAGGCTATGATGGGCTCTACTCCCGTCAACGTCGCCGCCGTCGCGCCCGGAGACAACATCATAATGACGACGACCGGCGCCGCTATGGCGGTAACGCTCACCGCCACAGCCGGTGAGACCGA
>JAISFB010000112.1 GCA_031263805.1 Oscillospiraceae bacterium | reverse complement strand
GCAACACATCATTATATTTTTTTAGGAGGGCTTGTAATGGCAAGTGAAGCAACCACCATTCAGGGCGGGAGTATGACTCTCACGCTGGACGCCGCGCACGAAAAGGTGTCCGCGCTGATAGGCGCTATTCCCACGGCCCTGAACGAATACCGCTGTACGCTGTGCGGCGGAGTATTCGGCAGCTATTCCGACCTAAAGCAGCACTACGAGGTGACGCACCTCGGCGCAGTCCCCCCGATCACCGTCGTACTTACGCTGAACGGCAAGAACTGCGAGACCCTGATCGAACCGCATTGGACGCTGAAGCGTACCTTGCAGTTCCGTCTCGGACTGACCGGCGCGAAGCATATGTGCGATAAGGGCGTATGCGGCTCCTGCACGGTCATTATGGACGGGCGCGCCGTGCTCGCGTGTCAAATGCTCGCCATAGAGTGCGAAGGACACGACATCCAGACCATTGAGGGCATAGCCGCCGACCCGAAATGGAAGCCCCTCGTCGATGCGTACTGCCGCTGGGACGCTATGCAGTGCGGCTACTGCACGCCGGGCTTTCTCGTCTCAGCAAAGCATCTTCTCGACAAAAATCCCGACCCGACGGAGCAGGACTGCCGCGAGGCTCTCGCCGGAAACATCTGCATCTGCGGTACATACCCGCGCCACGCGCAGGCAATTCTCGAAGCCGCGAAGATCATCGCTAATCCTCCTCCGCCCCCCGCGCCCCCGCCCGGTCCCGGCGGCTTTGGCGGCTTCGGCGGACCGCCCCCGGCCGGACCTCCGGCTTAATGAAGGGAGTGTATGAGAAATGGCAGATTTAGTAGGCGCAAATGGTCAGCGCGAAAATTTTCGCGTCGTAGGTAAACACAATCTCCCCGGCAAGCTCAGCTACGCGCTTGCCACGGGTCTGGCAAAATTCGGCATCGACTACGCGGTCCCGAATATGCTCCACGCAAAATTTCTGCGCAGCCCGTACGCGAACGCGCTTGTAAAAAAGGTGGATACGACCCGCGCGCTCGCGATCCCCGGCGTCGTGGATATCGTCACCTGGGAAGACCCCGATATGTACACGATAGGCGGAGGCTTCGGCCCGCCGCAGGCGTACCTCGACAACTGGGCGGATATGGCCGGCGAGGAAGTCGCCGTAATAGTCGTCGCGGAGGACGAGGATATATGTGAGGAAGCTCTGCGCCAGCTTGATATCGAGTGGGAGGTCATGCCGCACGTCTTAGACCTGAAAAAGGGACGTGAGGAAGACGCGCCCGTCGTGCGCTTAAAGCAGGACGCGCCGAGTATGTTCGGTCCCGCTCCGGGCGAGCCCAAGCGCGGCAACGTGTCTTTCGCCACAACAGTTCAGGGCGACGTTGACAAGGCGCTTGCGGAGGCGGAGCACGTGATCGAGTTCGAGCTGAAGCTCCCGGCGTTCCTCTCCGGTATGCCCAATCCCCCGGCGTCCGTCGCCTGGTGGGACGAGGGGTACGATGACCCGTATCTCGGCGAGGGCCCGAATCTTCACATCGAGGGCGCCGTCCAGCGCCGCACGAGCGTCGGCCAGATGTACGGCGTATCGAACGAAAAGACTATCCAGCGCGGTCTGTTCCAGGGCGGACGCTACTGCGACTGGGGTCTGCGCAAATCGCAGGAGATCACTCCCCTGCTCGCCCGCCGCACGGGACGCCCCGTCCGCTGCGCCAACACTCGCGAGGATACGTATGACTTCCTGATGAACGAGCGGTTTATGCAGCTCAAGATCGGCTTCACGGACGAAGGGCTGATCACCGCCGTCGATGATTTCTCGATCGCCGACAACGGTTCCTTCGGCTCGTCGAGCTTCGGCGCGGCGAACGACCAGGGCTACGGTCCGTACTACACGCTTAAATGCCCGAACATCCGCCAGCGTATGGAAATCGTCGATTCAAACCGCGGGAAAATGTTCCTCTCCGGTCAGCACTGCCCGTTCAACTGGGATTCCGGCACGATGGCGATATATCTCATCGCCGAGGAGCTCGGACGTGACCCGGTAGATATAGCGAAGCTCAATCTGCACGGCCCGGATTCGCAGGAGGATATGCGCCCCGTCCCGAGCTTTGAGGCGTGCCTCGAAGCCGGGAAAAAGCTGATGGACTGGAATTGGCACAAATCAGGCGCGAAAACGCTGCCCGACGGCAGAAAGCACGGCGCGGCGTTCCGCTATCAGATATGCCCCCGCCACGCGTTTTCCGGCTACGACTGCAAGCTGGAGCTGCGCAACGGCATAGTACATATGCCGACGCAGGGCCCCTGCACGGGCATATTCGCCGTGGAATGCAACGCGATGGTCGTCGCCGAGGAGCTCGGGCTCGAATATGAAGACGTCGCCATCGACTTCGACTACCGCGAGACCTTTACTCCCGTCGGCGGCGGCTCTGACGGCTCCACGGCGTCGAGCTGGGCGATGAAGGAGTGCGCAAACATCCTCAAAGCGAAAATCCTTGAGGCGGCTGTCGAGCAGCTCAAAAACCCGCCCGCGCCCGGAATGTTCGGCGGCTTCGGCGGGCCTCCTCAGCCCAATCCTCTCGAAGGCGTGACAAGCGCCGACGAGCTCGATCTGCAAAACGGTATGGTCTGCCTGAAAAAAGACCCGTCGCAGGGTAAGCCCCTTCGCGCCGCCGTTTCGGCAAATGTGTTCGCGACATACTCCGGGCGTCCGCCCGCGGCCATCTGGAGCCTCGGTATGGGCAAGATGCTCGATACGATGAACACCTGCTTCTGCGAGGTCGCGGTCGATGAAGAAACCGGCGAGGTGGAGATAATCCGCTTCGGCATCGTTGCAGACCCGGGCAAGGTTCTGCGTCCGACGTCGCTCGAAAGCCAGCTCGATCAGGTCATGTACTTCTCTCAAAGCTGCCAGCTCTTGGGCGAATTCGTCTACGACGAGAAAACCGGCGTGCAGCTCAACAACAATATGATCGACCACCGCCGCACGGGTATGCTCGACGCCCCGCGCATCGATAAACAGTATCTCGAAACGCGCTCCGGCAACGCCGCCTACGGCGCTTCGGGTATCAGCCACTCGCTGGCGAACACGCATCTTGTCATCATCGCGATACACAACGCCATCGGCGTTTGGGTAGACCCGCCGGCGACGCCGGACGTGGTGCTCAAAGCTTTAGGAAAGGCATAGGGTGAACGAATGAAACCTTTTTATCATACAAACGCCGTCACGCTGCAAGAGGCGTCCGCCGCCCTTAGCCAGGGGCAGGCAAACATCATCGCCGGCGGCACCGACCTTCTCGGTACGCTGAAAGACAACATTTTGCCGATTTACCCGAAAAACGTCGTAAACATCAAATCCATCCCCGGCCTCGACTATATAAAAGAGGAGAACGGCACGCTGAAAATCGGCGCGACGACGCGCCTTTCCGACCTCGCGGAAAACGAGACCGTGCTCAGTAAGTACACGGCGTTAGCGCAGGCCGCGAAAGCCGTCTCATCTCCGCATCTGCGCGATATGAGCACGATCGCAGGCAATATAGCTCAGCTTCCGCGCTGCTGGTATTTCCGCAAGGCCGAAAACCGCTTTGAATGTCTGCGCAAGGGCGGCGACGAGTGCTACGCCATGCAGGGCGACAACCGCTATCATTCCGTGCTCGGCGGGGTGAAGCCCGCGGCGACCCCGTGTCAACAGGAATGCCCCGCGGCGACGGATATTCCCGCGTATCAGGCGCAGATCCGCAAGGGCAACTGGGACGCGGCGGCGAAAATCATTATGAATGTCAACCCGATGCCGATGCTCACGGGCCGCGTCTGCGCGCATCCGTGCCAGACAAAGTGCAACCAGTGCTCCTTCGGCGACCCCGTATACATCAACGGCGTAGAACGCACTCTCGGCGACTACATCCTCGACAACGCCGAAAAATTCTACACAGCGCCGAAAACGGAAACCGGAAAATCCGTCGCCATCGTCGGCGGCGGCCCCGCGGGACTTTCCGCCGCGTACTATCTCAGAAAAGCCGGCAACAAGGTAACGGTGTACGACGTCAAGGACGAAGCGGGCGGAATGCTTATGTACGCCATCCCGGCTTACCGTCTGCCGAAGGAGCTCGTCCGTAAATTCATCAAGGCTCTCGAAGGCATGGGCATACAGTTCAAGACGGGCCAAAAAATCGGCGCGGACGTCCAGCCGGAGGATTTGGAAAAGCAATACGACAGCGTCTGCTACTCGACCGGCACGTGGAAGCGCCCCGTCGCCGGCCTCGCCGGTGAGGAACTGACGACGTTCGGCCTCGACTTCCTGACGGAGGTCACAAAATGGATGGACGGCAAGCTCGGCTCCGAGGTTTTCGTCATGGGCGGCGGCAACGTTGCTATGGACGTCGCGATCACGGCAAAGCGCCTCGGCGCGAAGAAAGTCACGCTCGCCTGCCTCGAAACCCGCGAGATAATGCCCGCCAGCATAGAGGAAATCGCCCGCGCCGAGGAAGAAGGCATCGTTGTGATGCCCGCGTGGGGAATGAGCCGCGTCGTCGAGGAAAACGGCGTCGTGCGCGGAATGGAGCTCAAGCGCTGCGTAAGCCTGCGCGACGAGCAGGGCCGCTTTTCCCCGAAATACGACGAGAACGAAAAAACGGTCGTCACCGCCGAGAACATTCTGATGGCGATCGGCCAAAGCGTAGACCTCTCGTTCCTCGACGATAAATATCAGGTCCAGCTCTCCCCGCGCGGCCTCATCGATATCAACGACCAGGCCCAGACCTCCCGCAAGGGCGTCTACGCCGCGGGCGACGCGACGACCGGCCCCGGCACGGTCATCCGCGCGATAGCGAATGGGCACGCCGCCGCCAACGGAATGGCGCGCTATTTAGGCGTCGATTCGTCCGCGTCCGAGTACTGCGATTGCTCCGAATATCTCAAATCCGACGCCGAGGGCGTCACGCGCACCGAAATGATGAAGCTGCGCGAGGTCAAGCTTGAAGAGCGCAGCATCAACGTCGAGGACGCGTTCACCGCCTCGAAGGAAGAAGCGACGGCCGAGGCGCAGCGCTGCCTCACCTGCTCCTGCTACGCCGTGCACCCGTCCGATATCGCGCCGGCGCTCATCGCGCTCGACGCGAAAATCGTCACGAACACGCGCGTTATCGACGCCGAGGACTTCTTCACTGTAAAAATCCCGTCGAGCACCGTGCTGTCCATCGACGAGATCATCACGGAGATCCAAGTTCCCGCCCCGGCGGCGGGCGAAAAGAGCGCGTTTATCAAATTTGCGTTCCGCAAGTCGATAGACTTCCCCATCGTCAACTGCGCCGTGAAGATCGGCGGAGCCTCGCCGCGCGTCGCGCTCAACGCGATAGCGCCGAAGCCGTTCCGCGCCTACGCCGCGGAAGATGTCATCGCCGGCAAGAAGATCGACGAGAGCGTCGCGGAAGCCGCCGGCGCCGCCGCAGTCGCCGAGGCGCAGCCGTTCGAGTCCACGAAGTACAAGATACAGCTCGCGAAAACAATGGTAAAGCGGGCGCTGCTCGCGGCCAAGTAACGCGGTCTCTGAACAAAAACACAAGCGCCCCGGATATTTTTATCCGGGGCGCTTGCGAATAAGTCTTCATGCGAAAAAGTGATTACTTATCCCCATAGTGCGTACAACATTCCGCGATTTCCACAATCGCCGGGGCTCCGGTTATGCGAAATACAAGACGGTTGGCGTCGTCGATTTGCTTGCTCCACCATCCTGCGAGATTGCCGGACAGAGCTTCCGGGTGACCCAAGCCGCCGGTTCCATTCCGCTGGATGTCCGTAATCATCTTTTTCAAGCCTCTGAATAGCCGCTTATCGCTTTCCTCAACAGAAAAGAACTGTTCAAGAGCGAGAGGTGAAAATTTCACCGACATCATCGAACTGCCGCCCCTCTCCGCGATCTAACTGCGCAATAGATTCAAGCAAAAATTTTTGGTTGGCGTCCGAATAGAAAGGGTCGCCGCGTGAAGCAGAGATTTCGAACGGTATACGTTGTTCACGCACAACAGCATTAACGAAAAGACTTATCGCGGTTGTCGGCTCCATACCGACAGTGCGGCAAAACTTTTCAAAGCGAGTTTTAACGTCGCCGTCCAAAAGAATGTTGATCGAACCCGCTTCCCTTGCGACATCACCTAATGATCCGCGGGGAGCGCGGAGTGAGATATTCGCCATAACCGGCACCTCCATAGCTGCCCCGCGGGGCGTTTAGATGAAAACATTATACAGCAGAATAACAGAATTGTAAACAGCAAGCGGACGATCAAAACTAATTCAAATTTGAAGTGTAAACCGGAGCGCTCACCCGTCTAACATCGCCGCGAATTCTTCCTCGTCCGCGACTTTCACCCCGAGTTCCCGAGCCTTCGTCAGCTTGCTTCCGGCGTCCTCTCCCGCGACGACTATGCTCGTTTTTTTAGACACGGAGGATGAGACCTTGCCGCCGCGCGCCGTTATCAGCGCCGCGGCTTCGTCGCGCGT
>JAISFB010000016.1 GCA_031263805.1 Oscillospiraceae bacterium | reverse complement strand
GGGATCAGCGGAGGGAAAAGCGAGGCGGTTGGCGGCATCGGCGCCTATAAGCATAAAGGTGACGATTTTGGCAGCCTCGGCGCGGGTAAAGGTGCCGTTGGGGTTAAGGTTGCCATCGTAGCGCCGCGCGCACAGCGCGCGGACGTTTGATTTAACGTGCGTGCGCGCACGGGGTACGCGCCAAAGGCGCGACGGGGGGAGCGCGCACTCCACGTGCGCGCACGCACGTTTAATCATACACAACGGGCTTTGCCGCGCCTTTTTCTCCAAAAATACGAAAACTCCACGCAAAATTTACTTGACGCGGAGCGAAACACATAGTATTATTTACGCGGAGCAAAAAATAATTTTTACGGGAGGCGCAATTATGGTTTTCAAAATCCTTATCAACAACTCAGAGGAAGCCCAGGAGCTGAACCGGATCGCGAGCAAATACTCCTACGACATCCAGGTTCAAAGCAAAAACGGTCAGGCGGACGCTAAATCCCTGCTCGGGACGATGCTGCTGACAATGGAGTCCGATCTGAAGCTGATCACAGCCGACGGCGCGGACACCCGCGCGCTTGAAGCGGACCTCAAGCCGTACATCGTAAGCTACATATAGCGTAAAATTCCCGGTGCAAAACTGAAAAAGCAAAAAACGATCCGCCGGACGGCTTTTGCCGCCCGGCGAGCGTTATATCCCGGGATATTTACAGCCCGAAGCCGCCCAGATTCAGTCCGCCCGTCAGGCGCGATATGTTGTCAGAGGCGGCTTTTTCCGCCGACCTCATAGCCTCGTTCACCGCGGCGGCTATCATATCTGAAAGTATCTCCACGTCCTCGGGATCCACGACCTCGGGCGAGATATCAAGCCGCAGCAGCTCTCGCTTGCCGGACACCGCGGCCGTGACCGCGCCGCCGCCGGAGCTCGCCGTAAACTCGCGCTCGTCGAGCTCGGTTTGAGCTTTAAGGAGCTCCGCCTGCATTTTTTGCGCCTGCTTTATCATATTCGCGTTCATACCGCCGCCCTGAGGACTGCCCCGGAAACCGCTTTTCGCCATTGTCAATTCCCTCTTTTACTCAAACTTTATCAAATCCCCCAAGCGGTCGGACAGGCGGTCTAAGACGTCCTGAGAAACCGGCTTGATATCCTCCGCTTCGGAGAGCTTTGTTTTCAAAATCACGGCGCGCCCGAGCTCCGCCTCGGCGGCGGAGCGCAGCGCGGCGGCGGCGCTCTCCCGCGATAGCATATCTATCGCGAACGAATCCGAGACCGAGACCGTCAGAATATCGCCCGTCAGCTCAGCCGACGCATTCGACACGAACGGCAGCACGAGCATCCCGCCGGCCTCCCTCAGCCGCCGCAGTATTTTGGGCCAGACAGCGCCCTCGGACGCGCTTTTCGGCAAAGCCTCCGGCTCGGGCTTCGGCGGCGGTGCTTCCGGCGCTTCGGGGGACGGCGCGGGATTTTCCGGCGGCGGGGCGGATATCTCCGGCGGCGGCTCGGATGCTTCCGGCTCCGGTTCCGCCGCGGACCAAACGGGCTCCCTCCTGGATGCTTGGGGTTCTTCCTCCCACGGCGGTTTTGCGTCACGCGCGACGGCGTTGCGCGCGCGCGGCGCGCTTTTTTGCTCAACGCGCGGCGCGATTTGGGCGCGCTCCAGCGCCTCGAGCCGCGCGAGCACCGCCTCCCGGTATCCGTCAAGCCGCTCGTCGCAGAGGGAAGCGAGGCACAGCTCCGCCTCCGTTTTGTCGGAGGCGCCCTGCGTCAGCCCGGCGCGCGCTTTCGAGAGCGCGGAGAGTATATGCGTCAGCCGGCCCGCGTCAAGCCTCGGGGCTAGCTCCGCGAGCTCGTCTTGGCTCGCGGAGCCGGAGAGCAGCTTGTCGTCGCCGGGGATCAGCTTCATAACGAGCGCGTCGCGGACCGTGTCCGATAATTCGTCAAACAGCGCGGCGGCGCCGAGCCCCGACCTGTACAGCTCGTCGAGCAGCTCAAACGCCGTTTTAACGTCGCGCCCGGCGACGGCGTCTAACATCGCAATAGATAGATCGCGCGGCGGCAGTCCGACTATTTCGCGCACGCGCGGCATATCGACGCCCTCCCCGCCGGAGCACTGGTCAAGCAGGCTCAAAGCGTCGCGCGCCGACCCGTCCGCGAGCCGCGCGAGAGCCGCCGCCGCGTCCGGCGCGAGGGCAAATCCCTCGGACTCCGCGACGCTTTCGAGCAGCGCTGATATATCGGAGCGCGCGAGCCGCCGGAACGAAAAGCGCTGACAGCGCGAGACGATAGTCGCCGGGACGCGGTGCAGCTCCGTCGTCGCGAGAATGAACGTCAGGTGCGCGGGCGGCTCCTCCAAAATTTTCAGCAGCGCGTTGAACGCCGAGACGGAGAGCATATGCACCTCGTCCACGATGTAGACGCGCTTTTTCAGGTCGGCCGGCAGAAAAACCGCATCCTCGCGCAGGGCGCGGATATTGTCCACGCCGTTGTTCGACGCGGCGTCGATCTCCAAAACGTCCGTGACCGAGCCGGCTTCTATCGCGCGGCAGGACGGGCAGACGTTGCAGGGGCTGCCGTTTACGGGCGCCTCGCAGTTCACCGCGCGGGAAAGTATCTTCGCGCAGGTCGTTTTGCCCGTGCCGCGCGTGCCGACAAAAAGATACGCGTGGCTGCATTTGCCGGAGGAGACCTGATTTTTCAGCGTTCTCGTGATATGCTCCTGCCCCGCGACGCCGTCAAACGTCCGGGGCCTGTATTTCCTGTAAAGGGCTTGATGCAAAAGCAAATCGCCTCCTGAGCTCAGCTTCACCGAGTTCGGAGAAGCTGAACTCAGGAGACTGAAATTACGAGCTACGCTCGGGCGCCTGCGGCGCCTTGCCGCCCGTATATATTTATACACCAATCTGAAATCAAGCCCGGCTCCGCCGGGCTTGATTTCAGACCGCGCACCGCCCTCTGAAAACGCGATACACCCGTTACCCGCGCGGTGTGGCTCCGGGCCGGAGCGCTCGCGGCACACCAAAGTTATCGCTTAATGCTGCTCGGTTCCCCGCCTGACATAGTTCACGAGCTTCGGTTGCGCGAGACCGGCCTTTCAACGCCTCCTTCGCGGGGCGGACGGCACAGCGCGAGTCCTCGGGGCGGAATTCACCCCCGCTGTAGCGGATTGCGGGCTACAGGGCACCGCTGACTCCCCGGATAGCGCGGTCTGCGGACATTATAATACACCGCCGCGGGAATATCAAGCTGTTTTTTCAGTAGTGTTTGTGCGCGCGCGCGTCGGGATGCTGCCCGCAAGCCCCCGTCGCGGCGTCCGCCGCGTTCCCCGTGCGCGCACGCACGCTAAATCACACACCTGTGAGTTTTTTAAGAAAATCTTTCGGCTCAATCACTTTAACAGGTGATTTTCCCCGCAAGAATTTATCATCACGGCTGATAATGCAGTCTGCTTCGGCTTTCTTTGCGCAAGTGGAAACAAGCGCGTCTTCAAAATCTTCTATAGGAACAGACATAGCGTTGATACAATCCTCGTGTGTAACCGAAACAATTTTGTACGACATAAGCAGAAAATTCAAAGCCTGCCTTGCGGATTCCAAACCGCGAGCCTTACTATAGAGGTAAAAAATGTCCGTCGCGGCGTTAGCGGTGAAATAACAGGCAAATTCACCGTTTTGCGCGCGCAAAAGGATTTCTTTTGCTGCTGTATCGAACGGCTGACGCTCTTGTAATGCGTCCATAATTACGTTGGTATCAAGTAAAACCGTCATTTCATCAACCGCTCCATTCGCACATCGTCAAGGTCGATGTCATTCGGGAGCGTTCCGAAAAGATCATCTACCGACGTGATTTTTTCAGGCAGCTTTTTCATATACCACTGTTCTTTATCATAGCGGATGATCTTTGCGGCGGGTTTTCCGTACTTTGTAATTATTACGTCCTCGGTGTCGGCTAAATCTACATACTTGCCAACATTGATTTTCAAATCAGATAATGCTATCTGCACAGGTAAGCTCCTTTCATGATTTTATAGCCGCATTATAGCATATCGGCGCCGTTTTGCCAACGGATCAGGTGCTGTTTGTAAAATTATTTTAATTTGATCAAAAAGCCCTTGACAGCCCCTCAGCGTGTTTCACGCGCTGCGAGAAATATTGTTATGCGCGTGCCGGCGCCGACGCGGGACAGCGCGTCCATATACCCGCCGTGGCGCGAGACTATCCATTTCGCGATGGCAAGGCCGAGCCCCGCCCCGCCGGACGAGCGGGCGCGCGATTCGTCGGCGCGGACGAATCTGTCGAAAATTTTAGGCAGAAGCTCCGCCGGGATGCCGACGCCCGTGTCCGTTACGGACAGCGCGGCATAGCCGCCGTCCGACGACGCGCGGACTGTTATAAGCCCGCCGGGGTCCGTGTATTTTATCGCGTTGTCGATGAGTATCCGCGCCGCCTGCTTGATGAGAGGCCGGTCGGCGGAGATGATTACCGGCGACGCTGAGACGCGGAATTCGTGCGCGGGGTCGATAAGGCGCGCTTCCTGCGTTATTTCCTCGGCGAGCTCCGATAAGTCGAATTCGGACGGCTCGAGCTGTATCGTGTGGTTTTCCCCGCGCGCAAGAAATAGAAGCTGCTCGACGAGAGCTTTCATCGAATCGGTTTCGGCGCGGATGGCGTCGATGCTCTCCTGCAAGGTTTTTTCGTCGTTTTTGCCCCATCGGTCGAGCATACTGGCGTAGCCTTGGATCACGGCTATCGGCGTGCGCAGCTCGTGCGACGCGTCTGATACGAAGCGAACCTGGGCGAGATACGCCTCGTTCACGCGGTCGAGCATACCGTTTATCGCGGCGGCGAGCTCGCGCAGCTCGCGCTGGGTCCCGTCGATGTCGATCCGCGTGTCAAGCCGCGCGGCGTTTATCAGGTCGAGCGCGCCGGAGAGCTCAGATAGATCCTTTTTGTCCAAAAACGCGCCGACGTCCACGGGGATGACGGGGTTCGCGCTCGCTCTGCCGAGCGTTTCCGCGGCGCGCGTGAGCTCCGTTATCGGCTCTAACGCGCGGCGGAGCATTTTTTTGTTTTTCGAGGATTTGCCGATAAGCGCGACAAGCTCCCACAGCAGAAGCAGCGCGAACGCGTACGTGTAAAACGTGAGAAACGCTGTCAGACATATCGAGAGCTTATACTCCGCGCCGTCGGCGGCTGTGTAATACACATTATAATATACGTCTCCGAGCGGAGCGTCGGGAAGCGTTAATCCCGGGCTGCCGGGCTCGGGATACGGGCGAATGTCGATCTCACGGGTTCCGAGCCCCATATCGTCGGGAACGGCGCGGGACAGAAACGCTCCGGGGGAAACCCGAAAATGCCTGAAACCGCCGACGCGCGCCTCCGGCGGCGAGGAGATCGAGAGCCCCCACTCGTCGTCACGAACGGGATTTTCCCCGGAGAATATTCCGGATTGGATCAAATGCGCGCCGGCGCCGGCGCGCGTTTCGCAGTACACCGCGGCGGCCGCCGCGGATAGTATGACGATCGCGAAATTGAGAGCGACGAATATCCAAAATAGCCGAAAAAACAGCTTGCGGGAGAGCCGCCGCGCGATGCTCCGCCCGCCGCGCCCGCCGTCACTGCTCATCTTTTATCACATAGCCCACGCCGCGCACGGTCGAAATGAGCTTTATCCCGAACGCGTCGTCGATTTTGCCGCGCAGGAAGCGTATATATACGTCCACGGTGTTCGTCCCGCCGTCGAAGTCGAAATCCCAGACGTTCTCCAAAAGCTGCTCGCGCGTGACAACTATGCCTTTGTTTTTCAGCAGATAGCCGAGCAGGTCAAACTCGCGCTTCGTGAGCCCGACGGCGGTTCCGCTCACCGTGACCTCGCGCCGCGGAACGTCCATTTTCAGCGCGCCGCACTCAAAAACCTCGCTTTCCGAAAGCGAGCGCCCGTGCCGCAGGGCGGTGCGTATTCTCGCGAGCAGTTCTTCTATCTCAAAAGGCTTTGTGACATAGTCGTCCGCGCCGTAATCAAGGCCGGAGACCTTGTCAGACACGGCATCCCGCGCCGTGAGCATGATAACGGGCACGGACGAGGATTTGCGCAGGCGGCGCAGCACCTCGATACCGGAAAGCTGCGGCAGCATTATATCGAGCAGGATCAGATCGTATTCGTTCGTGAGCGCGAGGGAAAGCCCCTCGCGCCCGTCAGCGGCCTTTGTGACCTCATAGCCCTCGTAGCCGAGCTCAAGCTCCACGACCCGCGCGAGCTTCTCCTCGTCCTCTACCAGTAATATGCGTTGCGGCATAAAAATTCGCTCCTTTTTTTATTTTGAGCTTGTTACGGAGTTTTTCAGGTCCTCGGCGGCGGTTTCCGCCTTTTCGATGACGTTGTTTATGGATTCGCGACCGAGGTCGTCGCCGCGGAAGCGGTACCGCCAGCCCAAGAACAGCCCGACGATAAGCAGCGGCACGACCACCCAGAAGAAGCATATCAGCAGTATTACGAGTACGGTCACGGGGCAGGACAGCTTGGTCTCCCCGCGGTGTATGGCGTCGAGATAGTTGGTGTTGCCGCGATTTATCAGGTTCAGCATAAGATTCCCCAGTCCTTTGATGAAATTTTTGAAGCCCTCGGTGCCGGGCTTCTTCGCTCCCTCGGCTCCGTCGCTTTTCGGGGGCGGATTGTTTCCGCTGTAGTGTCCTCCCGACTCGGGGCCCGAGGTCTTCCCCTGCCGCTCCAAAAGTATCAGGGCGTCAAGAAGGTCGCCGTCGGCTTCTTCGAGCGCGGATTTCGCCTCCTCAAAGCTGACGTTTGCGCGTTCGCGCAGCTTTTCGACCTGTTCAAGCGTCGTCATATTCTTTGCCTCCCAAAATTTATTTACGCGTTTGCTTTCCGCGTTACGGCGCCAAGTATACTCCGCCGGACTTAAAGGGCAATTGAGGCGGGATTAAAATAGGATTAAATAAAAGTGAATCAAAAAAACACGCAAATTTTATCCAATGTTGGCTTTATATGGTTCTTATCATTGCGATTCCCCTCGAATTATGTTATAACTGTGTATGCAGAAGCGTTGCGGCGCGTCCTCCGTCATTGAACCACAAAACGGAGGAAATTAAAAGGGAAATTTTCAGGACCACCAAGCAAAAACAAAGCCGCGCGACCGCCGCGCAAATCGGAACGGCAGGCGGGAGCGGGAGAATAAATAACAATAATAAGGGATGATCGAAATGAAAGACACGGAAAACAGCGTTTTCGGCGAATCGGAATTTGCGGAGGACATACGCGATATCCTCCGGCAATACAACGAGGAGCGCGCCGTCAAGGGCGAGCCGCGCCGCAGTCTCGGCGATACGCTCGCCGCGCAGAGCGCAGCCTCCCTGCGAAAGCTCGCGAGCGCCCACAAGCTCCGCGGCTACACAAAGCTGAACAAGGAAGCGCTTATCGGCGAGCTGACGGCGCGGCTGACCGACCCGGCGCGGCTCAGGGATGTGCTTCTGACGCTGCACGAGACGGAGTGGAGCTTTTTCAAAAAGGTCTCGGCCGCCGGCGAGCTGCAGCGGGACGACGTTTTTATCGCATCGTACCGGGATTTACGGGATTTCGGGCTGGTGCATACGTATCTGTACGGCGGACATCTGTACTTTGTGACGCCGGACGAAATACGCGCCGCATACGATAAGGTAAAAAAGACGGATTTAAGTCTCGAAAGAAAATACCGCTGGACGATGAATTTGTACGCCGTCGCCGCCGCGAATCTCTACGGCGTGATAAGCTTAACGGATTTCGCGGCGATATTCAATGGGCAGAATAAGGGTCAAAATAAGGGCCAAAATAAGCGCCGGGCAAGCGTTGACGAGGTGTTCGCCGTATTGCTCGGCTACGCCCGTCTCGACAGCGGATACGGCATATGGAACGACTACATCGTCAGCGACGACCTTGACCTGAACGACTTCGACGAGGTCAAGGCGCTCGCGTTGGATGCGGCCTCAAAGCCGCGGTATATACCGTCCGGGAACGAATTTTTGGACTACGCCGACTGGGGCTATTATGAATTTACGCCGCAGATTTTGGCGCTCAAGCGCTTTATGGAGCGAAGCTTGAAGCTGAGAGGCTCGGACGCCGACGATATCATCGACGAGCTGCACATTATGTTCAAAAGCAAACCCGAGCCGGACGTACGGTCTCTGCTGAGCGACGCCGGCATAGAATTGAGCTTTTCTCAGACTCAGGAGTTTTTGTCGCTCGCCACGGATATGAGCAACAACACGCGGATGTGGGCGAACAACGGCTACACGCCGCGCGAGCTGCTGCGAGAGACGGAAAAAGGCTCCGCGCAGCGGCCCGCCGAAAAAACGCCGCGCGTAGGCCGCAACGACCCCTGCCCGTGCGGCAGCGGGAAGAAATACAAAAAGTGCTGCTACTTGAAGGAGAACGCCTGAAAAAGCGGGCAAGGCCGTTCCGAAAGGAACGACCTTGCCGTGAAATGCGCTTTGTCGGATAAAAGGAGCGATATTTCCGCAAACCCGCGAAAGACGTCCGGTTCCCCGCGGGCCCGCGCCGTTTTGCTCAGCCGAGCATTTGCAGCACGCCCTGCGGAAGCGAATTCGCCTGCGCGAGCATCGCCGTGGACGCCTGGAAGAGTATGTTCATCTTTGTGAAGCTCGTCATTTCCTTCGCCATATCCACGTCGCGGATGCGGCTTTCGGCGTTCGTCAGGTTTTCGGCCGAAATATCAAGGCTGTTCTGCGTGTACTCAAGGCGGTTCTGGATGGCGCCGAGCTTGCTGCGCTGCGTCGTGACGTAGCTGAGCGCGCTGTCGAGCGTGTCGAGAACGGAATTGATGTTCTTGCCCGACAGATTGATGACGTTGATGGTCGTGCCGCTGCCGTCGCCGTGCCCGATGCCGAGCTTGGCCGTATCGACGGAGCCGATGGAGACCTCAATGCCCTGCCCGGCGTTCGCGCCGACCTGAAAATACAGCGCCGGTGTTTTCGCCGCGGAGTCGTAGTCGGCCTGGGCCTTGACAAGCCCCGCCTTGGCGTCGCCGAGGTCTGTAGTAGCGTCCGCGAGAGAATCGGCTTGCTTATCCGCGGCGTCAAGCGTGGAGCTGTACGCTTTGGCGGCGTTGCCGACGGCGCCGCTTCCGTATGCCGAGCCAAACGCGGCGACTACTGTGTTGATATCGACAATCTCGGTGGGGATCGCGCTCCCGGCGGCGGTGTTGAGGTCTTTCACCGCGGAGTGAAGATCGTCGAGCAGCTTACCGTATCCGGTGCCCGTAGCAATATCCGCGGAGGACAGCACCGCAGCCTGTTCGGACGCGAGCCCGAGAGCCGTCAGCGCCGACTGGATCGAGGTTACCGCCGTGCCGATGCCGGATGCGGCGGCACTTGTCGAGCCGACGAGACGCTTTAACGCCGCGTCAACGTCCGTGTTGCCGAGCGCGTTGTTGAGCGTGTCGCGCGCGTTCTGGACGGATTCCTTCGCCGTGCTGAACTTCGCTTCCTCGAGGCGGTACAGGTCGTTCTTGGCCGAGACCTCCGCTTTCGCGGACGCCAGCGCCGCGACTATGGTCCCGTCCATAACGACGGCCTCGGCGGAGCCGTTGATGAGCTTTTTCTTGTTGAACTCGACGCGGTTAGCCGTTTTGTCGATCTCGATCGCGAGCTGATTTATCTCGTCCTGGATTTTCTGGCGGTCGCCGGTGCCGAGCGCGTTTTGCTCCTGCGTGTCGTTGGACGCGTACACGACGAGCTCGCGGATGCGCTGGAGCATATTATCGACTTCCTGCATACCGCCCTCGGCGGTTTGGATGAGGCTTGTCGCGTCCTGCGTATTTTTGGACGCCATCGTCAGCCCTTTGATCTGGGCGCGCATTTTTTCGGATATGGCAAGACCCGCCGCGTCGTCCGCGGCGGAATTGATGCGGTACCCGGAAGAGAGCTTCGCGATGGATTTCGTCACGCCGGTATTGTTTATACCGTAGTGACGGTGCGCGTTAAGCGCGGGCACGTTGTTCTGGATTCTCATTTTTGCTTGTCTCCTTACAATTTGAAGGAAGCCATCCTTGCTTCCCGATGATGGAGCCTCCGCGCGCGCCTGCAGTACACACGCCGTAAGTCTCCTCGTTTAACTGTTTCGGACAAATCGCGCCGGGACTTTAGCGGGCGGGGAG
>JAISFB010000004.1 GCA_031263805.1 Oscillospiraceae bacterium | reverse complement strand
AAGCCCGCCGTGAGGAAGCCTCCGCCGATCGTAGTGACACCGCACATCAGCAGAAGATCGATAAAATTTTTCATGCCGCCGCGCGGTTTCTTGCGCCTGATAAGCAGCGCCGCGACCACCATCAGGATACCATAGCCCATATCCGCCATCATAAACCCGTAAAACGGAATGAAAAACGGCGCCATAAGCGGGTTCGGGTCGATGCCGTCGTATGACGGGAGACTGTACATCTCCGTGACCATCATAAGCGGCGAGGTGACGGCGTTGTTTTCGAGCTTTACGGGCACGTCCGGATATTCCTCCGGGTCGGGCTCCATGAGCTCCCATTCGCAGACGAAGCTTCCGAGAGCTTTCACGAGCTCATCCTCCGACGGCGCGGGAAGCCAGCCGGTGAACGTAAATGTGGACGCCGTGGCTATAAATCTCTCGCCCGCCTCGGCGCGGGATATTTTCGTTGTGAGCACGTCCGCGCACCGCACAAGCCCCGCACGCAGCGGCGACGCGGCGTTTATTTCCTCCGTCAGCTCCGCGCGCTGTTCGCGCTGTTCCGACACACGCCGGCGAAGCTCCTCAAGGTTTTCTCTCGCCGTGCCTTGGACGTTTTTGGGCGCGGAGGTCGAAAACGAAAATTCGCGCAGCGCGTCGGACACCTCGTCCTGCTTTTCCCGCAGATAGATCACGCACAGGCAAAGCTGGTCGCGCCCCACGGAAATTTTGTACGCGCGGGCTTCCGCCGCCGCGTCCTCGAGCGCGCGTTCCAGCGCGGGAAAATCCGTCGAAGGCGGCACGGAGCCGAGCAGCACCGCGCTCGTTCTCGTCCCCTCGTGATCGAGGGGCAGCTCAAGCGGCTCCCACGGCAGAAGCGACTCGATTTGCGCCGCGAGCCGCGTTTCCTCCGCGTTCGTGTAACGAATTTGGCTGTCGATTTCTTCTATCCGGACCGCGAGACGGATATTCTCCCCGATTTCGGCTTCCTCGAGAAAATCGGACGCGGCGACGTCCTCGCGTTCGGCGAACATCTTTGATTTTGCCGGCGCATAGCGCCCGAGCGTCTCAAGCGCCCGCGCGACGCTTGCTTGCTCCGAGCGGAGTACGTCAAGCTCCCCCGTTTCGCGGACTGTGAGCGCCGCCACCTCGGGATCCGCGAGCAAGCCGTCCGGCTCCGAGACTTCAACGCAACCGAGAATAAGGAGCTTTTTCAAAAGCTCCTCTTTTTGGGATCGCATCGCCGTTACGCGGAGTTTTTTCATCTTGACGATCGCCATCTAACCGCTCACGATCCTTTCCCCGCTATTTCCGGCACTACCGCTGTTATTGCCGCCGACTCCGCCGACTATCACGCCGACGATCATTTCCGCGGCCTCGCCGACGCGCGCCTCCGCCCGCGCGCGGAGCGCCGCCCGCTTGTTCGCCGTGGAGGACGCCAGCTCTTTCGCGTACTCCTCGGCCTTCAGGTCAAATTCGCGCTTCATATGGCGTATTTCACCCTCCGCCTGCTTCAGCGCCGCCTCCACGGACGCTTTACCGTCCCGCTCGGCGGCGTCCTCGGCGCGTTTCGCCTCGCTCTGGGCTTCCGCGCGCGCGGTTTTTGCCGTCTCCTCCGCTTCGGCAATGCTTTTTATCGCGTTAAGAGACATATACGCAACACCCCCTCTTTCCTATAATATTACGGAGTCTACACCATTTCGACGCCGTTTGCAACCCGAAGTTATCTTTTTATTCTCCGCCAAACGCCGGCCTATTTCAATTTCATGGCCCAGCTCGTTTTGACCGCGTTTGTGTCGAAGCTCTCCTGCCAGGCGGTGAAATCGTCGTTCCGCAGGCGCGTATCGGCGAGATAATCGTTATACCGCATACCGTTGTCGGCGAAATATATGATGTACCAATCCTCGCCCGTTTGGAGCAGCGTGTGCTCCCCCGCGCGGCGGCCGTCCGCGTACAGCCATTCTTCTATCTCGTCGGCGAAGCCGGCTTCGCGCTGGATATTTTCATACTCCCCGCCCGTGACCTCGTTGAAAACGTCATCGGTCAGCTCCGCGAGCTTTTCCGCCGTCGCGCCGCCCTCCGTGAACTTGGCGTACAACTCGTCGGCTTTTGTCTTGGCGGCGGTTTTCGCCGCTTCGAGCGCCGCGTTATAGCCTTCCTCGTCTAATACGCCTTCCTCATTCGTAAATTCGGCGGAATCGACTGTTTTGGGCGTTACCATAAGATTGCGGAAATTGACCGTCAGATAATCGTTTTCCGAGCGCTCGGACAAATATATCACGTAAAAGCCCGTATTCGTCTCCTCGTCCTCGGACACCGGAATAGACTTCACCGCTTCGGCCTTCGCCTCCTTTTTCAGCCAGTCCGCCGCGGCGACCGATAGCGAATATTCGAGATTTTCGCCGAGCGAGCGGCGAAGCGTCGAATCGTCCTCTGAGTATATCGCCGCGTCGTACTCGCGCGCCGCTTCGATAAAAGAGCTCTCGTCCGTTATGGATGAGACAAACGCGTTCGCTCTGTCGCGCGCCGCGTTGTAGGCGGTCTGCCGCTGCGCCGCGAGTTCTTCCTCAGTCAGTTCCGGCGCCGGGACTTCAATCTCCTCGCCGTTCTCGTTCACCACATACTCAGGCGCCGCCTCGGGCGTTTCGACGTTTACCGTGAAGCTTCTGTAAACAAACGTGTCGAGCGCGTCTTTGTTTTCCGCGTAATATTCCGCGAGAGCTTCGTCCGCGTACTCGAAGCCGTCGTATACGCTTTCGTAGTACGCCGACACTTTATAGCGCATATCTGCAAGCTTATCGTACACCTTTTCCGTCATAGCGGAGCCGTATTGCAGTTTAAGGAAGCCCTTGAAGCCGCCGTTTTGGGCGTAATACGTTTCGATCTGCTCGCGCTCCGATTTCTTGTATTCCTCGGCCTCGCTTTTCTGCTCGTCCGTCATCTCGAAGCCCTTCGCCTCCGCCTCGGCGTAGACCGAGCCGATAAGCCGCATATCGTTGAGCGCGCGTTCCTCAAAGAAATCGGCCCACGTCTGTCCCGTCTCATAATTTATCTGGCTCGACAGCGATTTGCTGTTGTCGGGCAGATTTGACGAGGAGTTTGAATATTCGCTTATCGTGCTGCTGTAAAAATAATTGTACTCCGCCGGGGAAAACTTAACGCCGGCAACCTCTACCGCCGTCGCTCCGCGCCGCAGGAATCCGGAGTTTACGATCAGCGCCGCGATAAACAGCAAA
>JAISFB010000214.1 GCA_031263805.1 Oscillospiraceae bacterium | reverse complement strand
CGGCTGAAAAAGCATAGCGCCGCGCAAATCACATCGACATACGGAAACGCTGACTAAAACCCCAAAAAACGGGCGACAATAACCTCGCGGCGGAGCTTGCCGCCGCGAGGAGGTATACATTATGAATGGCAAGCACGGAAAAATAGGCTATATCTGCATAGGCGCGTTAGCGGCGCTGCTCGCGCTCCTCGCCGTCGCGTCTTACGCGGCGGGGGCGGCGTATGAAGCGGCTTCGGAGCCGGAGGCCGCCCAAGAAGGCGCAAAAGACACGCGCACCTACACGCTGCGCGACGACGGCGGCACGCTCTCCGTATTCCCGGAGCGCCCGGAGCGCTCAGATATCCCGGAGCTGAAAACGGAGATCGAGACGTCCGGCTTGCGGGAATACGACAAAAGCTTGCTTCAAAGCGGAATAGAGGTCACGGGCTACGAAAAGCTTATCGGACTGCTTGAGGATTTCAGCAACTGACGCTCACTTGAAAACCCAGCCGATTTGCCCGTCCTTTTTCACAAAAAGCCTGTCGCCGTACTCGCGCAGGAGAGACATTTTATCTCCCGCGCGCACCGGCAGTCGGTAATCCGTTCCGTTGGCGTCGCACAGGCGGCCGTTTTTGTCGCGCCAGACCTGATCGCGGGGGAGTTCTATAGTCCGGCCCGTGGCGAGGTGCAGATATTTGCCGAATTCGGCGTTGGGCCGCGCGCCGTCGGGCGCGCCATTGTCAATACGGGCCGACGGCCCGATGCCGTCAGGCAATTCCTCAATAAACCTGTCGTTCCATGTGATCGTCAGCGGGTTTTCGCTTGCCATCTGGTCCTTCTCCGCCGTTATTATCGGCATAAAGTCCACGGCTTCAAACGAGAAGCCGCCGCGCTCTATTATGAACGCGTTGAGCTGGCCCCAGGGCTTTACGACCATACCGCCGTCGATAGCTATCACGCGGCGGGCGCCGTCGATCACCGGGTCGCAGGAAAAAACGCCGTCGCAAGTTGAACTCAGCTCCGCTGAGTTCACAGATGATATGCGTGCCGCGCTCGCGCGCGGCGTATTGGCGTAATTTACGGTCGGCCAGTGGCCCGTTATGACCCAGCGGTCAAACGCGCCGCATTTGTCGAGCCACGCGTCGTTTTTCATACACTCGATAGCGCGCTGCTCCGTAAGCTCGCCGGGGCCGATGCCCCCGTGGACGAATATAAATTCGTCGCTTTCGAGGATGTGCGGCAACGCTTCAAGCCACGCGCGCTGATTCGCGTCCGCCCAGGGCTCGACCCAGTCGCAGTTGCCGCGCAGGGCGTACACGTTCGGGAGCGCGCACTGCTCCATTATATATTCCAGCGTTTCGCGGCCCTGCTTGCCCTTTGTGTAGAGATCGCCGAGCAATATCAGCGTATCGTTTTCAGAAAAATTTATCTTGTCAAGCAGCGCACGGAACGCGTCATAAGCCCCGTGTATATCGCTTATACATATCGTCCGCCCGTTTTCCGGCAGCGATATTTTGCGCACGACGGCCTTGCCGTCCGGGACGTTTACGGCGTGCCCGCGCAGATAATCCGCGGCGGACATCCGTTTGCCGTTCGGCGCCTGAAGCTCCGTTATGCGTATACTGCCGTCGAAGCAGGCGAGCTCGATCCCGTCTTTTCCGGCCGAAACTATCTCGCCGGGGAACGCGGTTGGGACGTCGGCGCCCCGCTCCGCAGCGAATACGCGGACTTCAACGCCTTGAAGCTGCGTTTTCGCGGCGGGCCACGGGTCAAGCGCGCGAATCTGGCGCAAAACTTCGCCGGGATATTGCCACCAGTCTATCGGAGAGAGCTCCCGCGTCAGCGGCGGGGCGTAGCTTACGAGGGACGGGTCCTGCGGCGCCCGAGGGGCCGTGCCGGAGGCTATCGCGGATACAGTCTCGGACAAAAGCTCCGCGCCGATGCGGGATAAGCGCTCTAAAAGCGCGCCGGAGGTCTCGGTTTCGCCGATTTCAGTCTTTTTTGAGAATATAACGTCCCCCGCGTCAAGCTCCTCGGCCATATACATACTCGTGACGCCCGTTGCGGTATCCCCGCCGAGTATCGCGCGCTGAACTGGCGCCGCCCCGCGCCAGCGCGGCAGCAGCGACGCGTGTATATTGACGCAGCCGAGCCTCGGCAGCTCCAAAATTCCGCGCGGCAGAAGCAGCCCATAGGCCACGACGACGATCAGGTCCGGCGCGAGAGAGCGCAAAAGCTCCTCTGCGTCCCCGCCGCGAAGCGAGCCCGGCTGATAGACGGGGCTCCGGTCCCCGGCGGCTTGCTTCACCGGCGGGGGAGTGAGCTTGTGCCCGCGGCCTGAGGGCTTGTCGGGACGGGTGAACACCGCCGCTACCTCGTGGCCGTCATCGTACAACCGCTGCAAGGACGGAACCGCGAAGGCGGGAGTTCCCATAAAGACTATTTTCATTTTTTACAGTGCGGCTTGCAGTGCGAAGTTCAGGATGAACAGAAGCGTGCACACCCAAAGTATCGGGTGGATATCGCGCGTCTGCTTTTTGCAAAGCTTGATAACGCAGTAGAAAATAAACGCCGCCGCGATGCCGTAGGTTATGCTGTACGCGAACGCCATAAACGCGCCGGCGAAGAACGCGGGGATAGCTTCGTCCAAATCGGTCCATTTTACGTCCGTGAAGCTCGACGCCATCATAATTCCGACGACGATCAGCGCCGGCGCGGTCGCCGCGGACGGTATAGCCGACACAAGGCTCGCCAAAAACGCGCTTAAAATAAAGCAGACGGCGACGACGACGGACGTCAGCCCCGTGCGCCCCCCGACGGAGATGCCGGCGGCGGATTCGACGTAAGTTGTGGTGTTCGAGGTTCCGAAAATCGCGCCGACTGACGTCGCTATCGCGTCCGCGAACAGAGCCTTGTCCATTTTTGTCTTAAAGCCGACGGAGGTCTCCATAGCCAGCTCGTCCTTCTCGGAAAAAATACCGCTGCGGCGGCCGGTGCCGATAAACGTGCCGATAGTGTCGAACGTGTCGGAGATCGAAAACGAGAAGATCGTGACGACGGAGATAAGGATATCGCGCCCGCCGCCCGAGAAAAGGGAGCCGAGGCCGTCCTTTGTGAAAATAACGCCGAACGTCGTCGGAAGCGAGGCCGCGGCGTCGGTGAAGCTTACGGGGTCGGAGGTCTTCGTGAGCCCCATCGGAATGCCGATGAGCGCCGTGACGACAATGGATATGAGTATCGCGCCCTTCACCTTAAGCACGAGCAGTATGATGATGAGAAACAGCCCGATGAGGAACAGCCAAAGCCCCGGCGTGCTGAGCTCCGCCATAGCCGGGACGCCCGCGTCAAAGTTGACTATGCCGACGTTGAGCAGCCCGATGTACGCGATGAAAAGCCCGATGCCGCCCGAGATCGCGTGCTGGAGCGCCTTTGGTATAGCCTTGATGATGTACTTGCGCAGCTTTGTGACCGTGATGAGAATGTTCACGACGCCGCAAATGAACACCATAGAAAGCGCGTGCTGCCACGTGAAATTGAGCCCGAAGCATACGGTGTATACGAAGAAAGCGTTCAGCCCCATTCCCGGGGCCTGCGCGTAAGGCACGTTGGCGAACAGCCCCATAACAAGCGTGCCGATCACGGCGGAGATTATCGTCGCGAGGAAGACGGCGCCCCACTCCATACCCGATTGCTCGAGAATACTCGGGTTTACGGCGATGATGTACGCCATCGCGAAGAAGGTGGTGAGGCCGGCGACGACCTCTGTGCTGAGCTTGGTTTTGTTTTCTTTCAGCCGAAACAGTTTTTCCATTGTGATTTCCCTTTC
>JAISFB010000213.1 GCA_031263805.1 Oscillospiraceae bacterium | reverse complement strand
TACGCGCTCTATCCGCATTTGACCGCCCTGCAAAACATACTGTTTCCGCTGCAAAATCTTAAAGGCGCGGACAAGCCCTCCAAGGAAGCTATGCTCGCCCGAGCGAACGAGACGGCAAGGCTCGTTCAAATCGACGAGCTGCTTGACCGCAAGCCGGGCGAGCTGTCCGGCGGCCAGCAGCAGCGCGTGGCGATCGCGCGCGCGTTAGTCAAAACGCCCCGCGTGCTTCTTTTGGACGAGCCGCTTTCCAACCTTGACGCCCGTCTCAGGCTCCAAATGCGGGAGGAAATCAGGCGCATACAGCAGAGCACCCGGATCACCACTATTTTCGTGACTCACGACCAAGAGGAAGCGATGAGCATTTGCGACACGATAGTCGTTATGCGCAACGGAAGCATCGAGCAGGCCGGTAAGCCGCAGGACGTCTATGACAGCCCGGCGAATCTTTTCGTCGCGCAGTTCCTCGGCACGCCGCCCGTCAACGTTTTTCACGGTCGAGTGTCCGGCGGCGTGCTGTACGCCGGGGACGACGCTGTTCTCAGCGCAAGCGGAGTTCCGGATCAGGACGTTTACATAGGCATACGACCGGAGGGCTTCGCGCTTGACGGCAGCGGACCGCTCCGCTGCGCTCTCAACCGTGTGGAGGTCATGGGGCGCGACGTAAGCATCATCAGCACCCACGCCGCGTCCGTGAATCCGGCTGTGCGTTCAATTGTCGGCGCGGAAAGCGCGGCGGTCTTCGGGGAAATTTTGAATCCGGCTCCGCCGGATTCACCAATATTATCGTTTGCTGTCCGGCCTGACAAGGTGTATCTTTTTGACAGGGAAACGGAAAAGCGCATCCCGGCTGAGCTTGGCGCCGTCGGGCGCGTCGGGCAAAATGTGAGGCGGGTGTAAATGAAGCGGCATGACAATAAAGCCTGGCTGTATCTTCTGCCGGCGGCGCTTTTTTTAGGTTTCTTCGTGGTGTACCCGCTTATAGACGTTTTTATTTATTCGTTTGAGGAGGGCTACAACTCCGCCTCCCGGACGTTTTTCGGCGTCGGTGCGTACAACTATTCCTATATTCTGCACGACCCGTATTTTTTGCAGGCGGTCAAAAACACGTTCATTCTCGTCGTTATCACAGTTCCGGTTTCCACCGCGTTCGCGCTGCTCATCGCCGCCGCTCTGAACTCGATAACCGCGCTGAAAAAGCTGTTCCAGACGATATATTTCCTGCCGTATGTGACGAACACTCTGGCGGTCGGGCTTGTGTTTATGATATTGTTCAAGAAAACCGCGTATTCCGACGGGATGATCAATCTTGTAATAAAGATGTTCGGCGGCGGCCCCGTCGATTTCATCGGCGGACCGTATTGGGCGAAAATGTTCGTCTTGTGCTTTTACACGATATGGGTCGTTATGCCGTTTAAGGTTTTGATACTGACAAGCGCGCTGGCGTCCGTCAATCCGCAGTATTACGCCGCGGCGAGGATAGACGGCGCGCGGAAGCTCCGGATTTTCACAAAAATCACGCTCCCGATGATCTCCCCTATGATTTTCTATTTGGTAATCACCGGTTTTATAGGCGCGTTCAAGGCGTACAGCGACGCGGTCGCCTTATTCGGCACGGATTTGAACGTCGCGGAAATGAACACAATCGTCGGCTATATTTACGATATGCTTTACGGCAACAGCGGCGGTTATCCGTCCTACGCTTCGGCTGCGGCGATAGTGCTGCTGGCTATCGTGCTGACAATAACGTGCGTCAACTCGCTGATAAGCCGAAAGTATGTTGTTTATTAAACGTGCCTGCGGGCACGGGGTACGCGCGCGGAGCGCGCGACGCCAGAAGGGAGATTGATATGAGCAAAACAAAGCACGTGCCTGCGGGCACGGGAAACGCCGCGTCCGCGGCGACGTCGCGCGCGGGGCGCGCGTTCCCCGTGCGCGCACGCACGTTAAATCACAAGCCCGTAAGCCGCGCGCTGACCTATACTTTGCTTGCGCTCTGGGCGATCATGGTCCTATTCCCGTTTTACTGGATGCTTTTAAGCTCCGTAAAAAGCTACGGCGCGTACAGCTCGGAATATGTCCCGGCGTTTTTCACGCTGTCGCCGACGTTTGAGAACTACCGTTCGGCGTTTACCGCCGTGCCCCTCGGCAAATATCTCTTAAACACGCTTGTGTTCACAGCCGTCACCACGTCCGTAATGCTGATCGTGACGATTTTCGCGGCGTTTGCCTTCGCCCGGCTTGATTTCAGGGGTAAGAATCTTGTCTTTACGTTTTTTTTGGCCCTTATGATGCTGCCGAACGAGCTTGTCATCGTCACAAACTTTGTGACCGTCACGCAGCTTGATCTGCGAAATACTTTCACCGGCCTGATCCTGCCGTCCGTCGCGTCCGTATTTTATATTTATCTGTTAAAGGAGAATTTCGCGCAGATTCCGGACAGCCTGTATTACGCCGCCAAGGTAGACGGCACGTCAGATTTGAAATACCTGTTCAAGGTCATGCTCCCCATCTGCAAGCCGACGATAATAACTATCGTGATCCTGAAGGTCATAGAATGCTGGAACTCGTTCGTATGGCCGAGGCTTATAACAGACGACGCGAGCTTTTTTCTCGTCTCAAACGGCATACAGGAGATACGCGAAAACGGCTTCGGGCGCGAAAACATTCCCGCTATGATGGCCGCCGTCGTTGTAATATCCGTTCCGCTTATCGTTTTGTTCCTGATTTTCCGCAAAAAGATAATAGAAGGCGTGCTGCGCGGAGGCATGAAAGGATGATCGGGTTCTGGAACAAAATCCGCCAAGCCTTTGTGCCGCTTGTTTTGCTCGGCGCGCTGGCGCTGTCCGCGTGCCACGGTTCTCAGGACACGCGCGCTTTCGACCCGCCTGAGAGCTTCGACGAGTCGAGAAGCTACGAAATCACCTTCTGGGCAAAAAACGACACAAACATAACTCAAACGGAGATATATAAAAAAGCGATAGCGGACTTTCAGGAGCTCTACCCGAACATAACCGTGACAATGCGCCTGTACACTGACTACGCCAGAATTTATAACGACGTCATCACAAACATTTCCACAAACACAACGCCCAACGTCTGCGTCACATATCCCGACCACATCGCGACGTACCTGACCGGGGCGAACACCGTTGTCCCGCTTGACGAGCTTTTTTCCCACGGGGAATACGGCCTCGGAGGCCGCGCGCTGAAATTCGTCTCGCCCGCGCTGCCGGAGCTAATCCCAAAGTTTCTGGACGAGTGCTCGTTTAACGGCCGTTACTACGCGGTCCCGTTTATGCGCTCTACCGAGGCGTGCTATATAAATAAAACCTTCGTCGAGGCGCTGGGCTACACGCTTCCCGACGCGCTGACGTGGGACTTCATCTGGGAGGTCAGCGAGGCGGCGACGGCAAAAGCCGGCGACGGCGCGTTCCTCTTAAACGGGCAAAACGTCATGATCCCGTTCATTTATAAATCGACCGACAATATGATGATCCAGCAGCTTCGGCAAAGCGGCGCCGGATATTCGACCGCCGCGGGCGAAATTCTGTTGTTTCAGGACGACACGGCAAAGCTTCTCGGCGCCGTCGCGGAACACGCGAAAAGCGGCGCGTTTTCCACGTTCAAGATTTCAAGCTACCCCGCGAATTTTCTCAACGCCGGGCAATGCGTTTTCGCGATAGACTCCACCGCCGGCGCTACATGGATGGGTTCGGGCGCGCCGCTCTCCGACATCGCCGAGGATAAGATCGTAAACTTTGAAACAGTCGTTATGGCTGTCCCGCAGTTCGACACTGAGAATCCGCAGATGATTTCTCAGGGCCCGTCCGTCTGCGTGTTTAATAAGGACGACCCGCAGGAGGTTGTCGCCTCATGGCTCTTCGCGCAGTATCTTCTGACAAACGACGTACAGATCGCTTATTCAAAAACCGAGGGATACGTCCCCGTCACCTCCGCGGCGCAAGGCTCTATCGCGTACCGCGAATATCTGTCCAAAAGCGGCCAGAACAACACGGAGTTTTACGACGTCAAGCTGAAAGCGACGGAGCTGCTGCTTGAAAATATAGAAAACACCTTTGTCACGCCCGTATTCCCCGGCTCGGCGTCTCTGCGCTCCGCCGCGGGGCAGCTCATTGAAAACGTCGTCAAATCAGTCAAGCGCGGCGAAGCTGTGGACGCTGAGTATTTCGGGCGGCTTTACGGCGACGTCGCCGCGCTGTATCGCCTTGACGGCGCGCAAGGCTCCGCGCCGTCAGACGGCAAGGCTCCGCTCGGCCCGCTGCCGAAAACCTC
>JAISFB010000197.1 GCA_031263805.1 Oscillospiraceae bacterium | reverse complement strand
GCCGCCATACGGTCTATCAAAAACGGATCGGTCACGGGCGGCGCCGCCGACGCGACTATGACCATCGCGTCGATATTTGCCACGGGCGGCCTTGAAAATTCATTTTTGCGCGGAAGTATTTCCGTCACGGTGCCCTTGCCGTCGCCGTGCGGTTCGAGCTTCACTTTATCGCCGACGAGCGGCGAAACGTCCTCCCGCCGGAATTTTCCGCGCGCCCTGCATTCGAGCACGCCGCCGTCCGTTTCGACGTAGTAAAACCCGGCGAGCGCTTTTATTATGACGCCGGCGGACGTTTTTGTCGGGCCGTCAGTCACGCGCGCTATTCATACATACCCGGAAAATCATCCTCAGTATCGTTGTCCGACGGAGTCGGGGTCGCGGGCGGCGGAGACTCCCAAGGGTCGTAGGTAGCTTCCGGCGGAGTCGGCGTCGGCGGCGTGACCGTCGGGGACGGCGTCGGCGTATCTACGACCTCGGGCGGTCCTTTTGAGACCTGGAGCCGTATTTCCGTATGCTCCGGCACCATCTCGCCCTTTCGCGCGACGTAGACCACGGTGTCCCGCGCCGCCTCGCCGTCCACGTAGTCGATCGGTATGCCGATGGTGAGGTTGAGGCTTTCCAGCTCCAGCCGCGCCGCCGAAAGCGGAAGGCCCTCGACGTTCGGCACCTCGACCATCTTGATTTCCGGCCCCTCGGAGTATTCGATATATACCGTCATATTCTTCGCCAAGGCCTCGCCCTCGGACGGCACGGTCGCGATGACAAGATCGCGCGTCACGCTCTCGCTTTTTACGGGCTGCATCACGACTTCAAGCCCGAGTCTGAGCTCGGAGTTATCGGAATTGATTTTCTCGACGGAGTTTCTTGCCGTCCTGTAATCCTGCCCGACGAGATTCGGCATACGCGGCATCGGGCGCTTGCCCTGCGAGACGAAGAGCGTCACGGCTATTTTTTCGTCCGTAAGCATTTTGCTGCTGTCCGGCTTGGGGTTTTGCTCATAAACTACGCCTTCGTCGTATACGTCGCTGTAGGTGGAGTCGCCCGATATCTCAAACTCGTAATACAGCCCGTATTCGCCGTCAGTGCGCACCTCGTTGTACGAGCGCCCGACGAAATTCGGCACCGTGATATATTCGTCGCCGGGCACGAACCATTCCTTTACGTTTCCCCAGATGAACAGCAGCGCGCCGAGAGACAGCAGTATGACGGCGGCGACAGCGATAAGCGTCGCCGTGCGGAACGCCGCCCCGCGGTTGCGTTTGTACTCATCCCGCGACATTTCGGCGCGTTTGGGGCCGCGCCTCGCCGGCGTCGCCGTCCGTTCGGCGCGGCGCGCGGGCGGCTTCGACAGCACGGGGATCATTGACAGCGCCCCGGCGTCCGGCACGGCGCGCGTTTCGTCGGCGGCGCGGACCTCCGCCGCGGGAGGCGCGTATTTGAATACGGCGGCGGGGTTTTTCCGGAATTCCTCGAGGTCGCGCAGCAGCGCGTCCGCAGTTGAGTAGCGCGCCGACAGCTTGGGCTCCATCGCGTGCATCGTGATGTCCTCGAGCCCGGGCGGCACGTCGGGATTTATTTCGCTCGGCATAAGCGGTATCGCGGAAATGTGCTGTATCGCGACCGAGACGGGCGAATCGCCGACGAACGGCAGATGACTCGTCAGCATTTCGTACAGCACGACGCCGAGCGAATAAATGTCCGTGCGCGCGTCCACGTGCCCGCCCTTCGCCTGCTCCGGCGATATATAGTGTACGCTGCCGAGGGATTCCTGCGTCAGCGTGCTTTGCGTCGATATCAGCCGCGCTATTCCGAAGTCGGCGACCTTTATGCTGCCGTCCTTCAGGATCATAATGTTGTGCGGCTTTATATCACGGTGGATTATCCCTTTTGAATGCGCGTGCGAGATCGCTTTTGCTATCTGTATCGAAAAATGCAGAGATTCCTTCCAGCTCAAAAGCCCCTTGCGGTTTATATACTGCTTCAGCGTAATGCCCTCTATGAGCTCCATTACGATATAGTCCGCCCGCGCCGTTTTCGACACGTCGTACACGGCCACGATGTTCGGGTGCGACAGCATAGCCACAGCCTGGCTCTCCGTGTGGAATCGGCGGCGGAAATCAGCGTCCCCCGCCAGCTCTTCCTTTAATATTTTCACGGCGACAAGCCGGTTCAGTCGGTGACACCGCGCCTTATAGACGACGGCCATACCGCCCGCGCCGATTTTTTCAAGGATCTCGTACCTGTTGTCGAGAAGCCGCCCGATATACTTGTCGTTCGTGTCCATTTTATGCTCACTCCTTTGATGCCAAGAATTCTGATGCTCAGTATCCTGATGCCCGATATCCGTTTTTTATACCCGTACCGCCACAACGGTCACGTTGTCCGGCGCGCCCCGGCGCAGCGCTTCTCCGATAAGCCGCGAGCACAGCGCGGAAAGCTCACCGCCGCGCCGCGTTTCCTCCAAAAGCTCTTCTCCCGTCAGGAGATTTGAAAGCCCGTCCGAGCAGAGCACGAGATAGTCTCCGCGCCGCAGCGTCAGCTTGAAAATATCCGGCGCATCGCCGGAGCCGGAGCCGAGCGCGCGCGTGATGAGGTTCCTGTTCGGATGACGCCGCGCCTGCTCGAGCGTTATTTCCCCGCGGGCGACCATATCCTCCACGACTGAATGATCCCGCGTCACCCGCAGCGCGCTCCCGTCCGAGACGTGGTACGCCCTTGAATCCCCGACGTTCACGACGACGGCGCCGTCCCCCGAGACGACGGCGGCGACAAGCGTCGTGCCCATCCCGCGGCAGTCCTCGTCGGTCTCTGCCCTCTCGCACACTATCCCGTCGGCGAGCAGTACCGCTTCGGCGACGGCCCGCTCCGGAGGTGCTTTCGGAGCCGCGGCGGAAAAGTACGCGTCCATACTCTTAAGAAAGCTGCCGACGGCAAGCTCCGCGGCGACGTCCCCCGCGTTCGCGCCGCCCATGCCGTCGCAGACGACGGCGACGGCCGTATCTCCGTACACGCGCGTACCGAACGCGTCCTGATTGGCGCGCCGCGCGCGCCCTATGTCAGTTTGCCCGAAAATCTCCATAAGCGCCTTTTCTCCCTGCAACCGGACGGGCATTGCTCCGCTGAGCGTTATTCGCTCCGGGCCGACGACCGGCGGAGCTGTCCGCACGCCGCGTCGATGTCGGCGCCCAGCCGGCGCCGGAACGTGAAATTTACGCGTCCTTCGGTCAGTATCTTTGTAAACGCCGCGGCGTTCTCGCGGCTGCTGGGGCGGAGCTCTCTTTCCGCCACGTTGTTCAGCAGTATGAGGTTGAGATGCCACGGCGCGCCGCGAAGCAGCCGTACAAGCTCCCGCGCGTGCCTTGCCGTGTCGTTCACACCGTCGATCAGCGCGTACTCAAACGATACGCGCCGCCCCGTTTTGCCGAAATATCTTCGGCAGGAATCCATCAGAGCGGCTACGCCGCCGGCCTTGTTCACCGGCATAAGGCGCGTTCGCGTGAGATCGTCCGGCGCGTGAAGCGACACCGACAGCGTCAATTGTAACCCACTTTCCCCGAGTTTGTCAACTTTTTCTGTAAGCCCGCAGGTCGAAAGCGAAATATGCCGCATTCCGAAGTTCATTCCGCCGGGATCCGAAACGAGCTCCAAAAAGCGCGTCACGTTCTCAAAATTGTCGAGCGGCTCTCCGATCCCCATCAGCACGATGTTGGAAAGCTTTCTCCCGCAATCCTTTTCCGAAAAGATGACCTGGTCGAGAATTTCAGACGGCAGCAGATCCCGCGAGAGTCCGCCGAGCGTTGACGCGCAGAAAGCGCACCCCATACGGCAGCCCGCCTGACTGGACACGCAAACAGTGTTCCCGTGCTTATAGCTCATAACGACGGATTCGACGGTCTCCCCGTCCCGCAACCGCCAGAGATATTTTATCGTCCCGTCGAGCTTCGATTCACGGCGTCTCGCAAGCTCCGGCGGCGCGAT
Source organism: Oscillospiraceae bacterium (assembly GCA_031263805.1). Lineage (GTDB taxonomy): Bacteria > Bacillota > Clostridia > Oscillospirales > Oscillospiraceae > JAIRRO01. The sequence continues at coordinate 67 of JAISFB010000197.1, read as the reverse complement.
GTAATAACGCTCTTTCAGCGTTTCCCTGAAAGCTTTTGAAATATCGGTCATCTCGTCAAAGCTCCGC
>JAISFB010000173.1 GCA_031263805.1 Oscillospiraceae bacterium | reverse complement strand
CTGTGCGCTTCCGCCGCTATTGTCTTATGATTTATTTAAGATTTTCTTAATGGTCGTGACTTTAGCATAAAACTGTGATATCATATGTCACGGATTTTGGTAAATCTGCCTTTACAGAGAGCAATTGCTTATTTTTGTGCTTATTCTTGTGCTTATTCCTGTTAAGGTGATTTTTCAAAAAATATCTTGAAAAAGGACGGTGGGAGCTTGGCAAGTATTACGTTAAAGGACGTATCGAAGGTCTATCCCGGATCCGGAGGAGCGCGCGCGGTCGAAAAATTCAGTCTCGAAATAGCCGACCGGGAATTCGTCGTGATCGTCGGCCCGTCCGGCTGCGGGAAATCGACGACTTTTCGTATGATAGCCGGGCTGGAGGAAATTTCGGAGGGGAGCGTGTATATCGGCGACACGCTCGTCAACAACGTACCCCCGAAGGACAGGAACATCGCGATGGTGTTCCAAAGCTACGCGCTGTACCCGCATATGTCGGTGTACAAAAATATGGCGTTCGCAATGAAGATGCGCCGCGTGAAAAAACAGCAGATCGACATACGCGTGCGCGAGACGGCGGCGCTGCTCGGCATAAGTCATCTGCTCGCGCGAAAGCCGCGGGCGCTGTCCGGCGGCGAAAGCCAGCGCGTCGCGCTCGGCCGCGCGATGGTGCGCAATCCGGAGGTGTTTCTGCTCGACGAGCCGCTAAGCAACCTTGACGCGAAGCTGCGCGCCGATATGCGCGCGGAGATAGTCAAGCTGCATAAGAAGCTTGAAACGACCTTCATCTACGTCACGCACGACCAGACGGAGGCGATGACGATGGGCGACAGGATCGTGCTTATGAACGGCGGCCACATTATGCAGGTGGACAGCCCGAAGAACATTTACGACCATCCGGTGAACACCTTCGTCGCGGGCTTTATCGGCTCGCCGAGGATGAATTTCGCCGACTGCGCCGTCGAGGAGCGGGACGGAGAGCTTTTCGCCCGGCTCGGCGAGAACGGAGAGCACTTGATATCGCTCGGCGGAGTCAACGCGGAGCGGGGAGAGCTCCGCGCCCTCGTCGGCAAAAAGGCGACGTTCGGGATACGTCCTGAGCATTTGAGCGCGGTTTCGGAGGCGGCGCCGCCGGGCGAGGGCTTTTCCGGCGGCACGGCGGATATAATCGAGGCGCTCGGCGCGGAGACGAATATTTACGTCGATCTGCCCGACGGCCTGCGGTTTATCGTGCGAGAGTTCAACGACAAGCCCGTTTTCAGAGGTCAGGTAATAAATCTTCGCGTGATGCCCGATAAGATACATATATTCGACGCGGAGACGGGCGACGCGATAACCGGGCGCCGCCGCGCCGCCGAAAACACCGAGCCCGCGGCTCAAACCGATAATATAGAGGACGAGATAGCGGCGGGCGTCGCCGAGGCGCTTGCCGCCGGCGCGGACGATAATAATGATAACGGCGGTGACGGCTTATGAGAAGCGCTACGCGGGCCGAGAAACTGATTTCCACAGGGTATTTGCTGCCGAGCGCCGTCGGCGTGATCGTTTTCTTCATCGCGCCCTTCGCGCAGATCATCAGATACGCCCTTGTCGATAACCCGATAGCGAACAACTTTGTCGGTGTCGAGAATTTTATCAAGGTCTTTGAAAACAGCGCGTTCCGCAGGGCGGCGGGCAACACGGCGCGGTTTTCGGCGATGGCGGTGCCGCTTGCCGTCGTACTATCACTGCTGCTGGCTATGATGCTCGAATCGCGCATACCGGGCAAAAGCAAGTTTCGTACGTTCTTTCTCAGCCCGATGATGGTGCCGGTGGCGTCCATCGTGCTCATCTGGCAGGTGATGTTCGATTACAACGGGGCGCTCAACGGCGTGCTGGCCGCAATAGGCGTCACGCCGTTGGACTGGATGAAAAGCGACTACAGCCACGTGATAATCGTCGTGCTGTTTTTATGGAAGAACCTCGGCTACAATATGATCTTATTTATGGCGGCGCTCAGCAATATACCGAACGCGCTGTTAGAGGCGGCGGCGGTGGACGGCGCTTCCTCATTCAGGCGGTTCTGGCAGATAAAGTTCCGCTTTCTGACGCCGACGCTGCTGTTCGTGACGATACTTTCACTCATAAACTCGTTCAAGGTTTTCCGCGAGGTGTATCTGCTGACGGGGGATTACCCCTACGAGGACCTTTACCTGTTGCAGCACTTTATGAACAACACGTTCAAAAGCCTGGATTACCAAAAGCTTTCGGCGGCGGCGATCATAATGGGGATCATAATGGCGATGATAATCGGGATACTGTTCCTCGCCGAGGGACGGCTCGGAAAGGATGTGGAGCAATGACGGGCATGACGCATAGCTTGGCGCTTAAAAAGAACGCGGCGAAGCGCGCCGAAAAGCGCGCCGACAGAGCGCGGCGCCGCCGCGCCATACGAATAGCGCTCGTGACGCTGTGGTGCGGCGTATTCGCAGTCGTTTTCCTGATGCCGACGATACTGACCTTTGCCAACTCGTTTATGACGGAGTCCGAAATAACGTCAAACTACGGCGCGGTGTTCGCGAAAAACGACCAGGGCGGCAAGAAATTCATATCCGAGCGGGTGAATCTGAAGCTTATCCCCGACAAGGTCACGTTTTCGCAGTACGCCACGACGTTTTTGAAAAGCCCGGATTATCTGCTGAAATTCTGGAACTCGGTGATACTCGTCTTGCCGATAGTCGTCTTTCAGGTGGCGATTGCGGCGCTGGCGGCTTACAGCTTTATGCGAACGCGGGGGAGGATAAAAGAGCTGCTGCTGTTCGTGTACATATTCGTTATGCTGATGCCGTATCAGGTGACGCTCGTGCCGAACTATCTTGTGGCGGACTCGCTCGGGATACTGGGTACGCGCTGGTCGATAATCCTGCCCGGCGTGTTCGCGCCGTTTTCCGTGTTCATACTCACAAAGGGGATGCGCCGGATACCGTATTCGCTTATCGAGGCGGCGAAGTTAGACGGCGCGGGCGAGTGGCACATTTTCAGCCGTATATGCCTGCCGATGTGCAAGGGCAGCTTGTTCTCCGTGGCGATACTCGTCTTTATCGACTACTGGAATATGGTAGAGCAGGTGCTTATTATGATGCCGGACGCGGATAAACAGCCGCTCAGCGTGTTCCTGTCTCAGATAAACACGGGGGAGATCGGGCTGGCGTTTGCCGTCGCGACGATATATATGGTTCCGGCGATACTGCTGTTCCTCTACGGCGAGGAATATTTAATTGAGGGCATCACATACTCAGGCGGATTAAAAGGATAGGGGATTTTTAAGACTATGAAAACAGTAAACCGGGCGTGGGTGAAAAACGCGGCGATAATATTCTTGGCGGCGCTTCTCGCGCTGACGTTTTTCTC
>JAISFB010000151.1 GCA_031263805.1 Oscillospiraceae bacterium | reverse complement strand
ACGCGCGCCGAGGCCGCCGCGACGGCGCTGCGCCTCGCCGACCCGGCCAAACGCGTTATGGTCCAAAAGGTAAGCGCGCTGACGGCGGAAGAAATTTATGAAAAATGCGCCCCAGCCGTTTTCTACATAGAGGTCTTTGACGGCGAAACGAGCGTCAAGCAGGGCAGCGGCTTCTTCATCGGCGAAAACGGCCTCGCCGTCACGAACAGCCATGTGATAGCCGGCGCTAAACGCGCCGAGGCGACGCTGTCCGACGGCAAAAAATATGACATCACCGGGATATACGGCTACGATATGTCCGCCGACTGCGCGCTTATTCAAGTCGGAGGCTCCGGCTTCCCGACGCTTGAGGTCGGCGGGTACGAGCCGAAAACGGGCGCGGAGGTATTTACGATAGGCAATCCGATTGGGCTCGTCAATTCGTTTTCGCGCGGCATAGTGTCCACGGCGCGGCGCGAGCTTGACGGGATGCGCTACATACAAATAGACGCCGCGATCTCGGCCGGAAGCAGCGGCGGCGCGCTGCTCGACGTTATGGGGCGCGTCGTCGGTATCACAAGCGCCGGTATGCGCGGCGGGCAGAACCTGAACCTCGCGATGCCGATAGGCGCGATAGCCTCGCTCCCGCGCGAGCAGGCGTATAAGCTCGGCGAGTATCCCGCGGACGCCGGCCTGTACGAAGGGCACTTCCCCGCGCCCGACTTCGGAGCATACGCGGGGCTCAAGCCGACGCGCGAAACGCAGTTCGCGGGCTCGCTCAGCCTCGTCTACGACATTTCGGGAAAGAACGCGTCCGAGCTCATAAAGGGCTACGCCGAGCTGCTTGAAAAGCACAGCTTTTTCCGTTACGACGACAACGGCGTAAAAATCACCGGCGCCGCCGCTCCGAATCAAGAGGACGGCGAGACCGTCTATTACAACTCGCTGTTTGACGTCGAGCTGTCGTTTTGGATCGAAACGCGCGGCGGCGCGACGCTGTTCCTTTTGGACGTGTATTAATTCGTATTCATAATCCGCCCCCTTTTCGGGCAATATACGCTCGAAAAGGGGGCAATTTTATGTCCGCAAATAAACTGAACAAAAAAGAATACGGCGAGCTCGTATCGCGGCGCGCCCCGAGCTCCGGCGCGCCGAAAAATGTTTTCCTCGCCTTTGTTTCCGGCGGCCTGATCTGCTGCGCCGGACAGGCTTTCTTTTTCCTTTACAGTCGGCTCGGGCTCGACGAAGAGTCCTCGCGCGCGCTTATGAGCGTAACGCTCATTTTCCTCGGCGCCCTGCTGACGGCGCTGCACGTATACGACCGGCTCGCGAAGCACGCCGGCGCGGGAACGCTCGTGCCCGTCACAGGCTTCGCCAACTCGATAGCCGCCGCGGCGCTCGACTTCAAAAGCGAGGGGCTTATCACGGGAATGGCGGCAAAAATGTTCGTAATAGCGGGACCCGTACTCGTCTTCGGCGTAGCGGCGTCGGCAGTCTACGGCGTGATTTATTGTATCATAAAATAATGGCGGGGCCATATTTAACGTGCCTGCGGGCACGGGCAACACCCTTGTCGTAGGGGGCGGTGTCCACACCGCCCCGCCGTTCCTCGTCCCGTAGGGGCGAACTGTGTTCGCCCCTACGGGACGAGGAACGGAGCGTACGCGCAAAAGCGTAAGAAAGAACACTTGCAAACCGCCGCAGCATTGTATATAATATTCCCGCAGAGGCGGTGAGAATATGGATGTGGAGTCAATAAGCTGGCACCCCGGCTTCGCCGAGGGCCTGCGGGAAACCTACATCAAATACAGCGACGGGTTAGAGTTCAAGGACGAGTTCCAATTGACAAAAGAACCATTGCGAATAGACGTCGTAATAGTCAAAAAACGCCCTGATTTGGTAGTGGACACCGACACCGGACGCATTTTCAGAGGGCACAACATCTTCGAGTACAAGAGCCCAAGCGATTACGTGTCGGTCAGCGACTTTCAGAAAAGCTGCGCTTACGTGTGGCTATACGCCGTCGAAAGCAAAGCTGATATTTCGGATATAACGCTGTCGTTCGTTGTGACGTCGCACCCGAAAGCGCTGCTCGACTATTGCAAGAATCACTTGGGCTACGCGGTTGAAGAAAAGTATCCCGGCATATACTACGTAACAGGCGGCGTTGTCCCGATACAGGTGATAGTGAGCCCAAAGCTGAGCGGCGAGGAAGCGCTGTGGCTGGGAAGTCTGCGGACCGATTTGAACGCGGCCGATATGGAAAAGCTGCTGCGCGCGTCCATAGAGCGCACGGTATACAAACGGCGGCCGGCGTTCTTGAACGTGATATTGGCGGCGAATCCGAACATTTTACAGGAGGTACGTGAAATGATAATGACAAAGGGCTTGCGCGAGGCGCTGATAGATCTGGGACTTGCCGCGGAATGGGAGCGGCAAGGCGTTGAGCAAGGTTTTGAGCAAGGCATTGAGCAAGGCATTGAGCAAGGCATTGAGCAAGGCATTGAGCAAGGCATCGAGCAAGGCATCGAGCGGGGCATTGAGCGGGGCATTACGCGGGGTAAAATCGAAGACGCATTCGCAATGATCAATGAAGGCTTATCCATAGAATTCGCGGCAAAGGTGACCGGCATCTCTGCGGAGAGACTTGAGAGTTTGCTTCTGTCCGGAACAGGCGACGAGGAATAAGGCGGCGCTGTTTTGCGCCTGCGCGGCGCCGCCTTTTTTGCGTGTTGCAAAGCCTGTTTTCATAAGGTATAATACGGCCACGCAAAAAAAGGGAGGCGCTTACTATAATGGAATTCTCGTTCAATCACACAAATATCAACGTCACCGATCTTGACCGCAGTATAAAATTTTATCAGGACGCACTTGGGCTCACGCTTGCGTTCCGCTTTCCCGCGCCGGACGGGTCGTTTGAGATCGCGTTTATGGGCGACGGCAAGACGGAGCACAGGATAGAGCTTACGTGGCTGAAGGACCATCCGCAGCCGTATGACCTCTCGGACAATGAGATACATATCGCTTTTGCCGTAAAAGACACTCAGGAGGCGCTGGAAAAGCATCGCGAAATGGGTTGCGTATGTATGGAAAACGCCGCAATGGGGCTATACTTTATCGAAGACCCGGACGGCTATTGGCTGGAAATAGTTCCGGCGCGGTAGCTTCGGCGCGGTAGCCTTCGGCGCGTTACGCTCCGGCGGCGGAATTCAGCGGAATACGCGCTCGGGCGTATATATAATTACAGGTATTTCGCGGGTATATTATTTTTGCGCCCGGCGGCGCGGGGGAGTTTTTTAATGAGTGAAACACAGCTCGGAGAGCTGCTGTCGCGCGGGGCGCGCGCGCATCTTATCGGCATAGGCGGCGTATCGATGTCTACGCTCGCGGAGGTTCTGCTGCGCGGCGGCACGACGATAACAGGCTCGGACCAGAGCGAAAGCGACGCGACGCGGCGTCTGCGCGAGCTCGGCATTCCAATTACGATAGGGCATTTTCCCGAAAGCGTGCGCGGCGCCGAGCTCATAATCCGCACGGCGGCCGTCCTCGACGACAACGAGGAGATAACCGAGGCGCGGCGCCTCGGCATACCCATATTCGGGCGCGCGGAGGCCTGGGGGCATATAATGCGCCCGTACCGCAACGCCGTGTGCGTCTCCGGCACGCACGGCAAGACGACGACGACGTCTATGGTGACGCAGATACTGCTCTCCGCCGGTACCGATCCGACCGTGATGATCGGCGGGACGCTCGGCTCCATAGGCTCCGGCTGCCGCGTCGGCGGCGGGGATACAATAGTTTTGGAATCCTGTGAATACGCCGACTCTTTTCTGAACTTTTTTCCGACGATAGCCATCGTTCTCAACGTAGACGGAGATCACCTAGAATATTTCGGGACGCTTGAAAACGTGAAAAAATCCTTCGCGCGCTTTGCCGCGCTCACGCCGCCCGACGGACATATCATCTGCAACGCCGACGACGAGAACACGATGAACGCCCTCGGCGGTCTTGAGCGTGAGCTTCTTACGTTCGGCTTTAAGCCGGGCGCCGCCGTTCGCGGCGAAGCGGAGCGCGTGACGGGCTCCGGAGCAAGCTTCGACGTTGTGTACGAGGACAGGACTTACTGCCGTGTGAAGCTGAAGGTTCCCGGACATCACAATGTTATGAACGCTCTCGCGGCGGCGGCGGTCGCAATCGCCCTCGGCCTGCCGGGAGAGGCGGCGGAGGACGGTTTAAGGGATTTCATCGGCGCTCAGCGCCGCTTTGAATATAAAGGCGCGCTGCGCGGGGCGGATATTTACGACGACTACGCGCATCACCCCAGCGAGCTGCGCGCGTTGCTCGATATGGCGTTTGCCCTGCCGTATGAGCGCGTGCTGCTCGCGTTCCAGCCGCACACGTATTCGCGCACAAGCGCGCATATGGACGCGTTCGCGGAACAGCTCCGCCGCCCCGCCAAAACATATTTGGCCGAAATATACGCCGCGCGCGAGACCAATACTTACGGCGTGACCTCACAAGATTTGGCCGAGAAAATCCCGGGCGCCGTATGCTGCACGACGCTTGACGAGCTGACGGCGGCGTTAGCTCGCGAGGCCCGCCCCGGCGACCTGATAATAACGGTCGGCGCGGGAGAGCTCGACCGCGTAGGCGCCGCGCTCGCCGACCTCGGCGCGGAGCGGGTAACATAAAAAAGCGGGTGAAATAAAAATATGAACAGCCTGAGCCTGATAAAGCCCTCAGAGGAATACATAGACGAGATCCGTGCCTACCGACAGGAGTTTCTTGACGGCGGCGGCTATTTCAACGGCGGCGGCGGTCTGCGCCGATTTGAGGATATCGGCGAGTGGATACGGCAGTGCCGCTTGCACGAAAACCGGGAAACCGTGCCGCCCGATTTCGTGGAGAGCGAGCAGCTTATGTTAGTGGACGAGCCCGCGAAGCGCGTATTGGGTATGATCAATTTTCGCCATTATCTCAACGCTTATCTCGCCGAATACGGCGGTCATATCGGCTACGGAGTCCGTCCGTCGGAGCGCGGAAAGGGATATGCCAAGGCGATGCTAGCCCTGTGTCTTGAAAAATGCCGCGAATACGGGCTTGAAAAAGTGCTGATAACCTGTGATGAGCACAATGAAGCGAGCCGGCGCACTATTCTCGCCTGCGGCGGCGTGTTTGAGCGGACCGTCAGCGAAGGGCGCGACCGGCTGGAGCGCTATTGGATAACGCTCGACCCGCTCGCCGCCTACTACAACAGCTACGACGAGGACGGGCGCCTTCTCGCAAGGCACGGACAGCCGGAATTTCTGACAACAATGCGATACATAGGGCGCTATGTCGCGCCGGGCGCGAGAGTCATCGAGATCGGCGCGGGGACGGGGCGCTACAGCCTCGCCGTTGCGGATATGGGCTGCGCGGTCGAAGCGGTAGAGCTGATTGAGCATAACATCGACGTGTTCAAGGCGAATATAAAGCCGGGGCAAAAAATCAACATAGCGCAGGGCAACGCCCTTGACCTGTCCACTTTTGAAGACGATTCCTTCGACGCCGCGCTGCTCTTGGGCCCGCTCTACCATTTGTTCAACGACGGCGACAAGCGGCGGGCATTGTCGGAGGCGCTGCGCGTCACAAAGCCCGGCGGCATAGTATTCGCGGCGTATTGCGTCAGCGACGGCAGCATTTTTAACGGGTTCCGGCACAAAATGTTTGACGTCGCCGACTACATAAAACGCGGCAAGATCGACCCTGTGACATTCGATACGTTCTCGGCGCCGGAGGACATTTTCGAGCTCGTCCGCAAAGAGGACATTGACCGCCTGATGAGCGGATTTGACGCTGAGCGTCTGCATTACGTCGCCACAGACCTGTTCACAAACTATATGCGCGGCGAGGCGGACGCTATGAGCGACGAGGAATTCGCGCTGTATATGCGCTACCACTTCGCCGTCTGCGAACGCGCGGACATGGTCGGGATAACGCA
>JAISFB010000105.1 GCA_031263805.1 Oscillospiraceae bacterium | reverse complement strand
CTCCGCATAGAATGATTTGAAAGAGCGCCGTCCGCTTCCCGGCCGCGGACGGCGTCGTCAACGTGTAAAACAGTCATCAGAGGAGTGACGTATCAATGAACATCGGCAACGAAACGATCCAAGCGGCGGAATTCGACGGCGTATGGGAGCGCGTAACAGCGATGCCCGCGCCCACGCCGACGCTTATCCCGGCGACGCCCCTGACCCCCGCGGCGTCCGTAACAACGGCCCCGGCACAGCCCATCCCCGCGACACCCCTGACACCCGCGGCGCCCGTAACGCCGGTACCGCCCGCATCAAAACCGGTTCCGACACCTATATTGACGGTGCCGTTGAAACCTATGCCCGCGCCAACGCCAACACCCATCCCCGCAACACCCGTGACTCCCGCAACGCCCGTAACACCGGCCCCGCCCGCGTCAGCGCCGGCTCCGACGCCTGTATTGACATTGCCGCTGATACCGATGCCCGCGGCCCCCGCAACACCGGCCCCGCCCGCACCAACACCGTCCGCGTCAGCGCCGATCACGATACCTATATCGACAGTGTCGCTACCGGCGCCCGCGGAAACAAGCAACGCGAGCGCGGAGGCGGCGCGTCTGCGCTCGGTGATAGATTTGATCGCCGCCGAGCTGCGCGAATGTCAAAGCGTCATATGCCGCTCCGCCTCGGCGCGCGCGGTCTGCCGGACAATAACCTGCGGCTGCAATACTTCTCTGCGCGAGCTGTGTGTTCAGTATTACATACTGACCGGCGAATGTTACCGCCCCTGCGTGTCTTATTTGCCGGCGAGCTCAGCCGCCGAGCTTATGCGCCGCGTATGCGCCCGGCAGGCGGCCGTGCGCGAAGCTCTGCTCGCCGCCGCCGCCGCGACGGGAATCCCGGCGCTCGAGGACGCTTTTTCCCGCGCGGCGGCGGCCTGCGCGCGGCGCGCTCCGGAGGCTGTCAATTTACTCGCCTCGCTCATCTGCTGCTGACGCCACAGCAAAGAATTCCTCGCGCGAGTACAGCGCGTTCACGGCGCGCAGCAGCGCGTTTGTTTTCAACAGGGCCGGCAGTCCGAGCTTTGCGAGCAGACGCGCGCGCCGCGCGGCGGAATCCCGCGCCCCGGTGAGTCCGAGCTCGTAAAAATCAATTTTCGTGATGCGCTCGCTCTCTTGATACACGCTCGCGCTTTCTTGACCCGCGCGCTCTCCCTCAAAGCTCGCTCCGCACCGGCGGAGCGAGCTTATTATGATTTCAGAGGACATCCCCTCCACGCCGAGCAGACCCGCCTTTGACGGCTTTCGCCGGCGCTTTTCGCGCCCCTCGACGTCCGGCACGTAGGCGTGCTTGACCTCGAGCCCCGCGAGAGCGCTTTTAAGATGCCCGCGTATGAGAAAGCCCGCGCCGTCGCCGTCCGTCATAATAATGATCCCGCGCTTTTCCCCGAGCCGCCGCAGCATAGATACTATCTCCGGGTCGGAAAATGTGCCGAAGCCGCGCGTTTCGACGATCAACGCGTCCACGGCCTGCGCCACCGCGTTCTTATCGTACCGGCCCTCGACGACGATTATTTCCCTCACGCACGGCTTTGCGCTTTTATCCTCGCCGGGCGCGGCGGCGCGGCGCGCGGTCATTTGAGCGCGGCGAGACGCGCGATAAGCTCCGTCAGGCTCTCGGAGCCGCCGCCGTCGTTCAGGCGGAACGCTGCTTCGCAACACAGCCTTACGGCCTCAAGGCAAGACTTCACCGTCGTTTTTCTCGCCGCCGACATAAGACCTTTCGCTTGAAATTCGTAGCGCAGGCCGGTCGCCCGCATAAGCTCATTTACCCCGCGCCTCTCGTCGAGGTACAGCCGGGCGAGCAGCAGCGCTTTCGCTCTCGCCGTCAGCGCGTAAATTATCTTATGCGCCGGCTCGCGCATCGCGAAAAGCTCTCCGAGCACGCTTGCCGCTTCGCGGAAATTTCGGGCGGCCACGGCGTCCGCCAGCTTATACGTCACGGCGTCGGGCGCCGTATCGACAAGCGCGTCGATATCCGCGCGCGTCACGGCGCCGCCCGCGCAGTGCGCCGTGAGCTTGTCTATTTCCGACACGAGCGATGCCATATATCCTCCGGCGGCGAACGCCAAATACTCCGCGTCGGGCGACGATATCGCAACGCCCTCGCTTTCAAAGCGCCGCCGTATCCAGTCTAAAAGCTTCGCGCCGTCCTGAAGCTCAAATTCCACCACGGAGACAAGCTTATACAACTCCTTCACAGCCGATGTTCGCTTATCCGCCTTGAAGCCTCCCGGCGCGCAGATAAAAACAAGGCAGACGTGCTCCGGCAGCTCTCGCAGCACTGACAGAAACGCGTCCGGCACGGAAGCGAAGTCGTAGCCCGACACCTCTACAAGCGTCCGCGCGCCGAAAAGCGGGAACGTGTTCACGGCCTCGCGCAGCGTGTCCGGATTCGGCGCGCCGGAATACCTGCGGCAGTCGAAGCCGTTTTCCCCGTTGGGCAGGATGACCCGCCTCAGCTCCTCAAGGCTCCGTTCTAAAAGATACCGTTCCTCGCCGTGCAGTATATAGCACCGTCCGGGCGCGCCGGAGGCGATGTCCTCTCTCAGTGCGTTGTACGCCTCGTTTTCCGTTTTTCGTTTTGCCGCCGCCATAATTCGTTACCCCGCCTTTATCGTGATGTTTCCCATAATATCTGTCCTGTAGACCGTGACGCCGTGCCGCCGCATACGCTCCAGCGTTTCCTCCGCCGGGTGCCCGTAGGTGTTGCGCGAGCCGACTGAAATGAGCGCCGTTTCCGGGCGCGTGACCTCCAGCAGGTCGTTTGAATTCGAGTATTTCGACCCGTGATGCCCGGCGACAAGCAACTCTATATCCGGAAGCTCCGTGCGCTCGAGCAGCAGCAGCTCGGTTTCCTCGCGCATATCGCCTGTTATCAGCGCGTCCCACTCCCCTGACGTCACGAGGATCGTCAGTCCGAACTCGTTTTCGTCCGAGCCGTCCCCGAACGGCGGGAAAATTGTCAATCGCGAGCCGCCGAAATCGAGAGTCATAGTTTCCGTCACCGTCACGATGCCGATCCCGTGCTCCGCGGCGGCGTCGAGCACCGCGTCTGTCAATTCGTCGCGCCCGCCGAGGTCGGGATCCGGGATTATCAGCGTTTTGACTGTTTCCCGCGCGAGCAGCTCCGGGACGCTTCCGGCGTGGTCCGAATGAAAGTGCGTCAGTATGAGAAGCTCTATCGGCGGGGCGGTCTGCGCCTGGATATATTCCGCCGTTCGGACGGCGGCAGACGGAAAGCCCGTGCCTCCGCAGTCCACAACAGCCGTCGCCGCGCCGTCCGACAGCACGACTGACTGCCCCTGCCCGACGTCGATAGCCGTGACGGTAAGCCCGCCGCGCGGCGTCGCCGCCGTCAGCAAAAGCGCGAGACCCAGCGCCACGGCGCAGCCGCACACGGGATAGAGCACCTTTTTAAGCGTCCCGCGCTGGAGTATGAAAACCGCGAACACGGCGTAGGTATACACGAGCCACGCCAGAATATACATGTTTGAAATATACAAGGTCCCGAACGGCACGCGGGAAATCAGCTTCGCTGCGATAATGATCCAATCGGCGGGAAGCGAGGCGAGCCACGCGATAAGCCTTGCCGGCAGCATAAACGCCAGCCCCGCGAGCCCCGTGATAAGCCCGCCGCAGAAGCAGAGCGCCGCCGCCCAAAGCGTGACAAGATTCGTTATAGGCGCGAGCAGGGACACATAGCCGAAGTAATACGCGATAAGCGGCATAGTCGGTACCAGCGCGCCGACGGTCGTAGAAAAGCTTGCCGTCACAAAATCGTATACGGTGCGCGGGATTCCGCGCTTTCTGAGTACGCGGCGCGTTTCGCTGTATTCGCGCAGCGCCTTTTGCATACGCGGCGAAATGATCACTATGCCGAGCGTCGATAAAAACGACAGTTGAAGCCCGATTTGCGTTATGAGACCGGGATCGAACGAGAGCAGCAGCAAAAGCGCCGTGAAAACCGAGGTCACGGAGTCCCCGCGCCGCCGCGCGAGCGGGGCCGTGATGACAAAAAGCTGCATAATAGCGGCGCGGCACACGGACGAGGAAAAACCGGTCACGGCCATAAACGCCAGCAGCACGGGAATACTCACCGCGATGCGCGCCCATTTTGTCCGCGCGACGTAAGAGAGCATAGATATAAGAAACGAAACGTGCATCCCGGACACCGCGACGATATGCGCGACGCCCGACATCCCGAGCGCCGTGTACACGGCCGCGTCCCGCCGCAGCGCGTCGGCGTCCCCGATAGTGATCGCACGGAAAAACGGCGCCAGCCGCGCCGGAAACGCCGCGTCTATCGAATCCGCGAGCCTCGCGGCGAAACGCTCAAACACTCCGATAACACGGGTCGTCAGTTCACCCGGCGTCCACGCGGGCAGTCCCAAAAAACGCACGGCGCCCAGCGAAAAGGCGCACGCCGCTATAACGGCGTGAAACCGCCAGCGCGCGCTGAAAACAGCCGTCGCCGCGCAAAACGCGAGACAAACGGCTATCACCGTCACGGCATATTTTTCGGGAATATACGAAAGCAGCAGACACACCGCGGCAAACGAAGCGCCGGTGACGGCGAGTGGGCGCGCCACGCGGGCCTCGGGCAGAGTATTCTCGATTTGCACCTCCCGCCGCACCTCCCGCCGTAAGGCTTCCGCGCGGCGTTTGATCTACCTCGCGCGTTGAGGCGAGTATACGCCGCCGCCCCGCATTTGTCAAG
>JAISFB010000101.1 GCA_031263805.1 Oscillospiraceae bacterium | reverse complement strand
AATGTACCTGTCCGCCTGCGTCGCGCGCGTACTAAACGTGCGTGGCCTCTATCCGCCGCGCCGCAGTCGTTGTCAAGGCGTCCGCATTCCGAACGCTGTTGTCAGATTCCGTGAGGGCGCGGCTTAACCGTCGTTTCCGCTCCGCGAAACAGAGTTCGCGAGAACCGACGGTAGGCCGGTAGTGTGGGCATCTCCTCTGACCGCTTGCGCGGCGGGAGACGACCTATATATATTTGGGCTTGGCGCTATACGATGTTGATCCCCACCTCCTTATGGCAGTGACCGCACTTGCGGTAAATTTGGCAAGCGACATTCCGCTTCTCAGAGCGGCGGTAGAGCTCCACCCTTGTGGAGACGTCCACATCAGTGAGCCGCCCGCTGCAATGCGGGCATTTAATAACCTTACGCGTGTTTTGTGCGGCGGCTACGGTTCGGCGAAATGAGACCTTCGGACTGAGGTCTGGGAATACGCCGTATATGACGTATACAAAATCGACGTCTCTCTCCGGCGCGTCGCGAGCCGCCGAGCTTGTCCGCGTATCCGCCGCCACGCTCGTATCCGTCACCGGAGCGTCTCCGCCGCGGGCTTCTCGCGCCGCGTCCATCTCTCGTTTAATCAGCTCCCACTGCGATACTTTGGCAAACAACTCTTCCGGCTCGTTCGCCATACGCCAGACCATATATTCCGTCACATCCGCTAACTGGCTTCTTCTCGTCCTACTCATCAGGCCACACCTCCGTCGGAACGTAATACTCGTCCCGCGGCAGGTCATACAGATACCCGAGCCGCCGCAGACGGATGACGAGCGCCGTATGCGACACGTCGAGCGCCGCGCCGATGTTCGCGAGTGCGATTTTGTCCGGCGGGTTGAACCGCCCGCCGTAGGATACCAATTTCCTGCCGCGGGCGAAGCGCTCCGTCAACCGCGACACAAACACCGCGGGCATAAGCAGCGCCGCCGCCATCGCGTCGGCTTGCCGCTCCGTTTGAACATCTTGTCCGGCATAGCTGCTTGCCGTCCGCATTGAGTGCGTCCGCAATGACCGGCGGCGCTCGTTCGGCTCGTCACGCCAAAGTATCTGGTGCGCGCACTCGTGAGCTATCGTGTACCGCCGCCTGCCCGGTACCGCGCGCGTACCGTAAAGGCTTTCATTGAGCAGCACTATGTTCCGGGGCACGCGCAGCGTTTCGCGCCGGCAGTACCGTTTGAGCTCCACCTCCGTATCGACGTACGTCGTGACGCCGAGGACGGTACCGTCGTCGGACAGTCTCATACGGCACACTCGCAGCCCGAGACTCCGCGCCAGAGCGTCAACGTCTATGCGGCAACTATTGTCCGGAACCGTCCCTCCCATATATCCGCGCAGGACATCCTCCGCGCGGCGCTCAATATCATAACGGCTTAAAATCATTTCCTCGTCCTCCTGATATATAATCCTACTTGCGCTCCATAAACCACCGGCACAGGCCGCGCTCCTCCTCGAGATACATAAAAGTCTCGCGCCGCTTGACCCTGACCGTGTAGCGCAGCCCCATACCGCCCGCCTTGAGGCTCGCCGCGGGCCGCGCGTCGAGAACGTCGTCCACAGCATAGCTCACGCCGTCCTCCCAGACGAACGAGAGCGGAATGAGCCCGCCGTCCTTTGTCCGGCGCTCCGTAACGTCAACGTAGACCTTGTCCTCGCTGTCCATATATGGCCTGTAATCGATTGCCGAACCGTTCACTGTATACCTCCGAAGCCGATAGAATGAATGGCGTGATCTGACTTGGGATTCAGCCTGCCGAGCTTGTCGTCGAGCCGCAGCAGCGCGCGGTCTATCGCGTGATGCCCGAAGCGGCGGCGTATATCGTCTATCGCGTATTCGAGCCTTTCAGACTTCCCGCGCTTCACCTCGTCTTCAAACAGCGTCAGCTGGCGCGGCTGACCGATTGGAATGAGGTTCGTGCCGCGAACGCCGATACTGCGCAGCGGTCTCTCCCAGCGGTAGTTTTCGCGTAAAAGCTTCATTGCCGCCGCGCAGAGCTCCGTGGATATATGCGTCGGGTCACGAAGCGCAGTCTGCCGCGTGAAGCTCGCGAGGTCGTTTCTCCGTAAGGATATTTCCACAGTCTTGGCTTGCAAGCCGAGCTCGCGCATACGCTCCGCGACGCTCTCGGACAGATTCTGAAATACGATATGGCAGTCGTGTTCATTCTCCAAGTCGCGCGGCGTGGTCGTGGAGTTGCCGACGGACTTGACGACGGCCTCGTCGCCCGTTTCGGTCACAGGAGATGAATCGCGCCCGTTGGCATACGCCCAAAGGGACGCGCCGCATTTTCCGAACCACAGCTTCAGCAGCTCCGCGTCGCAGTTGGCGATGTCCCCTATAGTCCTCACGCCGTACCTCGCGAATTTGCCCTGCGTCGCGCGTCCGACGCCGAGCAGATCGGCCGCGGGAAGCGGCCAGACCACATCGCGGAAATTGTCCTCCGTGATAACAGTTGTCGCGTCCGGCTTGCGTATATCGCTTCCGAGCTTCGCGAACACCTTGTTCCAGCTCACGCCGACCGATACCGTGACGCCGAGCTCAAATTTTACGCGCTCGCGTATCTCATCTGCGATCTTTTCGCCGAGCTTTTCGCCGGAGCCGCGCGCGCTTCCCGATATATCCACCCAGGATTCGTCCAGACCGAACGGCTCCACCTGCGGCGAGTAATCCGCGAGAATTCCGCGAAACTTTCGCGAGAACCTCAGATACTTGTCGTAATCGGGCGGCACGACGATAAGCTCCGGACATTTCGCGCGCGCCTCCCACAGCGCCTGACCGACTTTGACGCCGTACGCGCGAGCCTCGTAATTGCGCGCGAGAATGATTCCGCGGCGCTCCTCCGCGCTGCCGCCGACCGCTACGGGATGTCCGCGCAGCTTAGGGTGGTGAAGCATCTCGATCGAGGCGTAGCAGTTATTCAAATCCGCGTGTAATACGGTTCTGGACACGGTGTATATCTCCCTTCGTTTTGATGGCGCTCATCAGTATAATTCCCCTATACGGAGATGTCAAGAGAAAATTTCTGCGTTACGGAGAAATTTTTCTTGCAATCCTCGTTCGGGTGATATATACTGAGCGCAAGGGGGAATGTATATGAGCTACGCGAACATTTTGAAGCGTCTGCGGCAGCGTAAAGGCTACACGCAGGAACAGGTGGCTAAATATCTGAGCCGCCACTCGGCAAAAGCTTTTACGCTGAAAGCCGTGTCACACTGGGAAAGCGGCACAAGGATGCCGGCCGTAGAGCAATTCCTGCTGCTCTGTGAGTTGTACGATGTTGCGGATATTCAAGGCACGTTCCGGGGCGCGGGCTACAGGAAGCTCTCGAAGCTGAACGAGCTCGGACGGAACCGTGTTGAGGAATATATATCGCTGCTGTCCGGCGATCCGCTGTTCTCCGAAGCGGAGAGGGAAAACGAACACGCGACTGTCAAGCCGCGCCTTATCCGTCTGTACGACGTGCCCGTCGCGGCGGGCGCCGGGGTCTTTCTCGACAGCGATTCTTTTGAGGAGATTGAGGCTGACGGCACGGTGCCGGAGGGCGCGGACTTCGCCGTCAAGGTCAGCGGCGACAGTATGACGCCGCGCTTTGCGGACGGACAGGTCATTTTCATCAAGGAGCAGGAGACGCTTGAAACGGGTGAAATCGGGATATTCGGGCTGAACGGCGACGCTTACGTGAAAAAGCTCGGTCGCGGGGAGCTTTTATCGCTCAACGCTCGGTACGCGCCGATACCGATTCGGGAATACGATTCGTTTCACGTTTTCGGAAAGGTCGTGGGATAACTTGTGCGGACTTTCCGAAAATTTTTTTATTTTCTCTGTGTTTGTCAATGATGTGACCCATATAGAGGGAGGAAACGCCCTGATATGGCTCTAATGCATCCGAAAGCTTGATGAGGTGTAGGCGATGAGGTCTTTCGGATGCGGCGCGGAGGG
>JAISFB010000055.1 GCA_031263805.1 Oscillospiraceae bacterium | reverse complement strand
TTTGACGGACTTTAAGCCTGTACGAGTGTCGGGGATGGTATTATATCCTTGTATACTTCGGTCATTTCTTTCGGCAAAGAAATGGGGCGCCCGCCGCGCAGGCGAAAAGGGATGCCCCAACCAAGGAAACCGGGCGAACACAGTTCGCCCCTACGGGACGGTGGACGGGGACGGCGGGCGACCGAGGCGGTCGCCCCTACAGGGCGATGAACCGTGTGGGAGCCAAACCGACAAAGCAATACAAAGAGGAGATAATTATGACGACACTGAAAAATATAAACGCATTGCCTGTGCGCACCTGGCGGCGCCTCGGCGTAAACGGCGAAAAGCTCAATATTGACTTTCCGGAGCCGGGGAGGTTTGACATAGAACTTCCCCCGCTGCCGGACGGCGTGACGCCGGCGGACGAAAGCGTATTCGTCTGCGCGGAATTCAAAAGCTCGCTCGGGGACGAGCTCGCGACGTACTCTCGCGTCCACGCGAACGCCGGCGTGCGGCTTCGCGTCGCCAAGGGCCGCAGGATCGGGGAGGCGTACATCGCGCGATATAAGCTGACGCGGGAAGCGCCGGTCCTTGTGGACGACAATGTGATTTTCGCGGAGGCGAACAGCGAGATCAATGTCGTCATCGTATACGACGGGGCCGGGGATATGCCCGGCTTTCACTGCGGGCTCACGCGGGTCATCGCGGAGAACTGCGCCGTTGTGCGTATCGCGCTGTTGCAGACTCTCGGCGCGGGCACGCGGCACTTTTCGGACTTTTCCGCCGTTATAGCGAACGGCGCGCGCGTGGAGCTCACGAGTATTGAGCTCGGCGCGGGCGCGGTTTACGCCGGCTGCCATATGAAGCTGGAGGGCGGCGGGAGCGAGGCGCGCGCCGACACATTTTATCTGGGCGACGGGGACAGGACGCTGGATTTCAATTACGTCGCGCGCCATCTCGGCCGGGCGACGAAAAGCGAAATGAACGCCTCCGGCGCGCTTTTCGGCGCCTGCAACAAGACGTACAGGGCGACGATAGACTTTGTCGCCGGCGCGGGAGAGGCAAAGGGCGCCGAGAGCGAAAATACGCTATTGTTTTCGGAAAGTTCACGAAATCGCTCCGCGCCTGTGATATTATGCGGGGAGGAAAACGTCGAAGGCTCTCACGCAGCCTCGGTCGGAAAAATCGACGAGGGGAAGCTGTACTATCTGCGCTCGCGCGGCTTGACCGAGGCGGAGGCGAAGCGGCTTATGGTGTCGGCCCTGATGGAATCCGCGACGCGCGGCGTGCCGGAGAGCGAGCGGGAGCGGCTGCGCGGGATTTTAAGCGAAAAGATCAAGTAACCCAAAGATCAAATTAAGAAAGGATCAAGTGATACGATATGAAAAATATTGCCGTGAAAAATATTGCAGATAACTTCCCGGCGCTGCGGCAGACGGTAAACGGGCATACGCTCGTCTATCTCGACTCGGCGGCGACGAGTATGCGCCCGGAGAGCGTTCTGCGCGCCGTCGATAATTTTTACAGGCGCGACGGCGCGAACCCGCACCGCGGGATGTACGATATGGCGCAGCGCGCGACGGACGCCTACGACGGCGCGCGCGTAACGGCGGCGCGATTTGTCGGCGCGGACGCGGAGGAAACAGTGTTCGTCCGCAACGCGTCCGAGGGGCTGAATCTTATAGCGCTCTGCTACGCGCCGCTCGTTCTCGGGCGCGGCGACAACATCGTCCTCCCGATAACGGAGCACCACTCAAACCTTGTGCCGTGGCAGATCCTCGCGCGGCGGCACGGCGCCGAGCTGAGATATATGTACGTCGATCCCCGCACGGGTGTTTTGCCCGATTCGGAGCTTGACGCGAAAATCGACGGGCGCACTAAGATCGTCGCATTCACGCACGTTTCAAACGTGCTCGGGACGCGGCTGCCCGTTGAAAAATTCGTCGCGGCGGCAAAGGCCGTCGGTGCGATCACGGTTTTGGACTGCGCGCAGAGCGTGCCGCACTTCGGCGTTGATTTGCATAAGCTCGGCGTGGACTTCGCCGCGTTTTCCGGGCACAAGATGTACGCGCCGATGGGCATCGGCGTGATGTACGGCAGGCGGGAGCTGCTTGAAGCGATGCCGCCCTTCCTGTACGGCGGCGACATGATAGAGGACGTGCGCGAGCAGGATACGGATTTTCTCCCCCCGCCGTCTAAATTCGAGGCGGGGACGCAGAACGCCGGCGGCGCCGTCGGTCTCGCGGCGGCTGTCGAATATATTACGTCCGTCGGTTGGGAGGCCATAGAGGGCAACGAGCGAAAGCTGATGAAAAAGCTTACGGAGGGGCTCTCCTCGCTGAAAAACGTGTCTCTCGTCGGCAACAGCGGCGCCGACGTCGGCAGATACGGCGTGGCATCCTTCAACGTCGCCGGCGTGCACCCGCACGACGCGGCGACGATACTCAACGACTACGGCGTCGCCGTCCGCGCTGGCAAGCACTGCGCCCACCCGCTTCTCGCCCGGCTTGACGCCGAGTTCGGCGCCTGCTGCCGCGCGAGTCTCGGCATATACAGTACGGAAGCGGACGTTGACAGGCTGCTCGAAACGCTCCCGCTCGTTAGGAGGCGAATGAACCTTGGCGATTGACAGTGTCTACACAGAGCTTATTACAGAGCACAGCCGCGACAAGCGCAACCGCCGCCGCGTCGAGGGTGCGACCTGCTCCCACCGCGGCGTGAACCCAAGCTGCGGCGACGAGCTGACGCTTGAGCTGCGCGTCGAGAACGGCATAATCGAAGACGCGGCGTTCACCGGCGCCGGCTGCGCCATATCGCAGGCGTCGGCGTCGATGATGTCAGACCTTTTGCGCGGCAAAAGCGTTGAGGAAGCGGGCCGGCTGTGCGAAAAATTCATTGGGATGATAAAGGGCTCCGTGACGGACGAAGCCGAGCTCGAGGAGCTTGACGAGGCCGCCGCGCTGCGGGGCGTGTCCAAAATGCCCGCGCGCGTAAAATGCGCCGTACTGCCGTGGCACACATATCTCGCGGCGATCGAGACGTAAACGCGGAGAAAAAGACCGCGATTACATAAAAATTTTTCAAGGAGGCCAAACAAAATGAGCGAAGACAAGACATTATCCGCAAGCGAAAACGTACCGGAGAAGAACGAGCCGTTCATTATTCGCAGCAGAATTGAGGAAACGATCAACAACAATTGCAGGAAGTACGTCTACGCGCACCCAAGCGAAAGAGTGAAAGAGCTATCCGAGAAAATCCGGCCTATGGAGGATGAGTATAACCGCCTGATGAATGATGGTAAGGATTTTACGGAAATCCAAAAGAAGCTCGCGCCGTTTTATTCGGAGATCGAAAGGGAACGGTACTCGGAAATGAAAAAGCTCGCGATGCGGGAGATATTAGCTTATCGCGAGTCAACGCATAGCGGTGATTTTGCCGACTGGAGTAAGCCTCTGGAGAATGCGGTTGATGCGGCACATAGCGCTGCGGAAGAAGCGTTCGACATCGCCGAGGAAGCGCAGGCCGCCGCGGAAGAAGCCCAAGCCTCCGTCGAGGAACTCACAAGCCGGATCGAGGAGCTCGCCGGCCAGATAGCCGAGCTGGAGTCCCGGCTCGACAGCATTGAATAGCTCCCCGTCGAAATAATATCAGCGAAAAAATATCTGCGAGGTGAACACAAATGTCAGAAAAGAAAGCCCTTATAATCGAGGACGACCAAAATATATCGGAGCTGATTCGCCTGTATCTTGAAAAAGACGGCTTCGAGGTCACGGAGGCCGCGAACGGCGCG
Organism: Oscillospiraceae bacterium; assembly: GCA_031263805.1. Classification (GTDB taxonomy): domain Bacteria; phylum Bacillota; class Clostridia; order Oscillospirales; family Oscillospiraceae; genus JAIRRO01. Next base: position 2,180 of record JAISFB010000055.1, on the reverse strand, counting down.
CTCGGCATTTCGGAATTCGAGCGCGTCAGGCCCGACATCGTATTGCTCGACCTTATGCTGCCCGTGCTCGACGGCTGGGACGTGTGCCGCGAAATTCGCGCCTCGTCGAACACTCCGATAATAATGCTGACGGCGAAAACGGAAACGCCCGACGTCGTCTCCGGCCTGGAAATGGGCGCGGACGACTATATAACAAAGCCGTTTGAGGCGCCGGCGCTGATCGCGCGCGTACACGCCGTACTGCGCCGCTCGGAATCCGCGAAGGAGGAGGAACCGGCGAGACAGCTTGTGTTCGACAAGCTTATAATAGATATGGATTCCTTCGAGCTTGTCATCGACGGGAAAAAGGTGGACGCCCCGCCTAAGGAAATGGACTTGTTATTCCACCTCGCGTCCTCGCCGAACAGGGTCTTTACGAGAAATCAGCTTCTTGACGAGGTGTGGGGCTTTGACTATTTCGGCGACACGCGCACGATAGACGTTCACGTAAAGCGCCTTCGCTCAAAGCTTGAGGGCGTGTCTGAGCAGTGGAGCCTTAAAACGGTCTGGTCCGTCGGCTATAAATTCGAGGTTTTGGAGACATAGCCGTGCGGCGGTCTATCTACGTCAAAAACTTCATTTCGACGGCGGTCACGGTTCTGCTGTCGTTCACCGTGCTCGGCGGGGCTTTTTCCGTATGGAGCTATCAGGCGCTGACGTCCGCCCGGCGGGAGGCGATGTCCGGCGCGGCGCGCGAGACGCTGCGGTATATCGCGGCGCAAAGCCGGTATTACGGGCCGGACCTGGCGGGGTTTGAGACGCGAATGTCGCTGTCGATGATCTCCCGCGCGTCGGGGTACGATATTATCATCGCGGACACGGACGGCATCGTCATTTCCTGCTCCGACGAGCAGCTTGTCTGCCCGCACATCGGCAGAAAAGTCCGCGACGACGCGACGCAGGCCCTGCTCGCCGGGCGGGAATTCTCCGCCGCGGCGTTTTCGGACGTATACGGCGAGCGGCGGTACGCCGTCGGCTCCCTCATACTCGGCGAGGATTTCAGCGGGACTTACGTTCTCGGCTATCTTTTCGTGTCAATAGGCTTTAGCGAAATGAGCGATATGTGGCGGCGCTTTTCGTCCAATTTCACGCTGCTCGCCGTTATTGTTATGTGCGTCGCGTTCGCCGTCTCCCTGCTGACGACGAAAAAGCAGACCGAGTCGATAAACGCGATGGCGCGCGCCGCCCGCCGCTTCGCGCGCGGTGACTTCACCGCGCGCGCCTCCGATACGCAGCGAGCGGACGAGCTCGGTGAGCTCGCCCGCTCGTTCAACGCCATGGCGGACGCGATGGAGCACAGCGAAACGCGCCGGCGGGAGCTTATCGCCAACGTCTCGCACGAGCTGAAGACCCCGATGACCGTGATAGCCGGCTTCGCCGACGGCATTCTCGACGGAACCATCCCGCCGGAGAGCGAGGCGAAATATCTCGGCGTCATATCCGCCGAGACGCGGCGGCTGTCGCGCCTTGTCCGCTCGCTGCTCGACGTGTCGCGCCTCAGCGCGGAGGGGGGCGAGGCGGCGCGGGAGACGTTTGACTTAGCCGAGCTCATCCGCGTAACGCTTGTCGGGATGCTCTCAAAGCTGGAGGCGAAGGAACTGGAAGCCCTGCCGGAGCTGCCGGAGGAGCCCGTCCTCGTCGTCGGGGAAAAGGACGCCATCACGCAAGTCGTCTACAATCTGCTCGACAACGCGGTAAAATTCGCGCGGGAGAAGACCGCGCTTAAAATTGCGCTGTGGAAGCAGGGCGGCCGCGCGTTCGTCTCAATAGAAGACGAGGGGGAGACCATCCCGGAGAGCGAAATGCCGCTCATTTTCGACCGCTTCCATAAAACTGACCGCTCACGCGGGGTGGACCGCGAGGGCGTCGGGCTCGGGCTTTACATTGTAAAAACAATTTTAGACAAACATAATGAGGATATTTTCGTCAGCTCCGCCGATGGGATGACAAGATTTACATTCACGCTGCAAGTTGTTGCAAAGAAATAGGTTTTTTGTCTCTGCGTACTTTTTGTCTGTGCGATTATGCGCCTGCGCGGCGCGGCGCCCCATTTCTTTGCGGAAAGAAATGGGGGAAAGAACCGCCAAAGGAAGTATCCTTTGGAAACCTCTGAATCGCGGGGGCTTACGGGGGCTGTTCGC
>JAISFB010000013.1 GCA_031263805.1 Oscillospiraceae bacterium | reverse complement strand
CGCGGTATTCCGTCAGGATTTCATACGCGTGCTTGCCAGTGAGCAGCTTGCTGAGCTCGGCTGAAATACGCTCGACCGCGATGTTTTTCAGCAACGGCGCGTTCTCAAATAGAGCGTTTCGCGTTTCGTCTTCTATACGAAAGCCGAGCTCGGATGCGAAACGAACGGCGCGCATTATCCGCAGTGCGTCCTCTCGGAAGCGCGCGCCCGGGTCTCCGACGCAACGGATAAGGCGCGCCGATATGTCCCGGACGCCGCCGAACGGGTCGGTCAGCCCGCCGTTATACGCCATAGCGTTCATCGTGAAATCGCGGCGGGCCAGATCGGTGAAAATGTCGCGCACAAAGCTTACGCTGTCGGGACGGCGGTTGTCGGAATACTCTCCGTCGGAGCGGAACGTGGTGATCTCCATCCGCTCGCCGTCGATAATAACGCTCACCGTGCCGTACGCCGGGCCCGTTTCGATGACCTTATATCCGCGTTTTTCAAAAACCGCCGCCGTTTCCCGCGGCGCCGCCGAGGTGCAGATATCCCAGTCACGCGGCGCTATGCCAAGTACGGCGTCGCGCACACAGCCGCCGACTATATACGCCCTAAATCCTGCGGCCTCAAGCTCCGCCAGCGCGGCGGCGACGGATGAAGGCGGTGAAATTTCCACAAATCAGTGAGGCGCGGACATCGCCTGAAACTCCTGCTCCGGCGTATCGCGCTCCGCGCTCCAGTTTATTTTATAAAAGTTCAAATCGCCGGGCTGGAGCATAAAGAAATCGAAATTGGTCGTCACGGCGCCGCCGCCGAAGCCCATTCCGAAGCCGCCCGAGGGCGCGGGATAAAGCTTCATACCGGGCTGTGACAGGCTTTCTATCGACTCCGCGCGCCCGTTGACGCGCAGACCGTAAGCGCCGCTGACAAGCCCGCCGATATACGCGTAGACCGCGAAAACATCGTTGTCATAAGCAAAGACCGAGCACTGCCCCGGCCCGCGCAGGCTGTAGGGCGCCCCGGTAAACTGTCCGCGTATCGCCTCGAGGATCGCGGACGGCAGCGAGTAAATATATCCGTACTCGTCGGGGACGACGAGCGTGATCAACTCGCCCTTGCCGTAATGGTCGCTGAGCAAAATCGGATAGTTTTCCTCACCGGCGACGGCCTTGGCGAGCGTCCACGTCGTGTTGTTGCGGTGCTCCAAAAGCGGGAAGCTCATTTCGTGCTTCGCGAGCTCTCCCCCGCCGCCTCCTATGCCGCCGCCGCGGAATTCGCGGGTGCGAAAGCGGCGCCCGCGGTAACGTATCGACGTCATTTCCTCAATGCCCGGCCGTCCGGTTTTTCCGTCCGTTTGGCTGAGCGCTTCTATTACAAAACCGGAGGTCACGACGGCGCGGCCGCCGTTCGCGACGAATTTAGTCAGCTTTTGCATAATGTCGGCGTCGCGGTGCGCCTGAACTGTCAGGAAAACGCTTTTCGCGTTTTCCGGGAAATCGGGCGACAGCTCCAGCGGGACGCCCGCCATACCGAGGAAATCCTCCAAATGGTCCTCCCCCTGCGCGTTCGGCGGGAGATAGCAAATCGTGCCGACTGGCGCGCCGGCTTTGTCGAGGAACGCGTCTATCTGATCGAGCTGAAGGCCGAGCGGCGTAACGACGCGGTTGTTGTACAGGCTGCCCCAGCAAAAAAGCGTAAGCTCCTTCGGGCGGGCGAAGGCGGAGAGATAGCCCTGCTCCGAGAAAATCTCTATAGGGTTGCAGCCGTAGGGGTCAAACCACGTGCCGCCGTTGCGGCCCGGCGCGTAATTTTCAAGCAGGCGCGTGAGAGAATAGCTCATGTAGCGCGGCAGATGCTGGTCTGTGTTCGCGGTGTCGCGCGTTTCGGTACCGGTGTATATCTGGTCGAAGATATGGCGCTGGGCGGCGGGGTTATAGCCGGATTCCTGATACGCCTCAGACCAGTTTGGGTACTTGATTATCACCTGACATTTCGGGTTCACGGCCTTGGCGGACTTTACGACGAGCGCGCCGATCTCCTCCATCAGCGCAAGGCGGTATTCCTCCCATGACTTATTCCCCTTCGCGTCCCGGCACTCGTCGCACGAGCACATTGTAAAAAACCAGTCGTCAAGGATAAATTCGTCGAAATGCGCCGCGGTGTATTCGACTGTTTTGATGAGGTGCTCGCGCATCTGCTTGTTCGTAAAACAGTATGTGCCGCTCATGCGGTATTTTTCGCGGTCGCCTTCTGATAAATTGTTGCACGTTGTCGTCAGCGCGCCGGAAACCTCGACGCCGCGGGCGCGGAACGCGCGGATGAGCAGCTCGAGCTGAGGCTCCGGGATCGTGTACCCGTCGCGGTACGGCTCTAAGTAGACTTTGTCGCAGCCGCAGTATTTCTCGAAGAATTTAAGCTGAGTGTCGAGCTCATCCTCTGTGAGCTCCGCCATATTCTGCGCCGTGCAGAAAAGAACAAGCTTGAAATTTTTATAACGTGACATAAAAACGCGCCTCCTTTTTTTACGACATAGTAACACGTCCGCGGCGCGTTGTCAACGCCGGATGACTTTTTCGGAGGCGCGCGAAGCTCAAAAACGTAAGGCTTTTATATACCGAATTTTTTCATAATCTTCTGGATCAGCGGCGGAACGAAAAACGAAAACGGCAGCGAAACGACGAAGCCTATCCCCCACCCGGACAGCCAGGCCGGCACAAACCCGGCGTTGAAGCCGACGTTAATAGCCGCCATCGCGAAGGACATACACAGCGACATTATCGCCGCCATACAAATCCCGAAAAAGAATATTTGGCGTATGCTCAAAGCAATCCCCTCCTTTATCTCATTTGTCTCGCATCTATTTTGCCCGGCAAGGGCGAAAATATTATCGGCTC
>JAISFB010000206.1 GCA_031263805.1 Oscillospiraceae bacterium | reverse complement strand
GTTGGCCTTTGCGGAAAACGCGGTCATTTTCAGCTTCATCGCGCCCATCGCGGAGGAAATATCCATCACAAGCCCGTCGCGCGTGTTCGCCGTTATCGCGAGCGAGGCGTAATAAATGTCCGTTTCGGAATTCGCCCACTCGACATTTATCCAGCGGCCGGCTTCATCCTGGTCTCCGCGCGATTTAAGGTAATTCTGACAGTCCCCGCGGTGGACCGACACGCCGAAGCCGCGCGTTATAAAGCCCACGACGGCGTCCCCCGGCACCGGCGCGCAGCACTTCGCGAACTTAACGAGACAGTTATCCAGCCCCTCGACAACGACGCCGGACACCGGATTTTTGCGCTTTGACGTTTTGAGCTCGCCGAACGCCGGCGGCAATTCGTCCTTCCGGCGCGCGCGCGCCGCGACCGCGAGATCGTCACGTATCTTATTTACGGCCTTCTGCGCGGAAATGCCGCCGTAGCCTATCGCCGCCAGCAGGTCGTCGAGCGTCGGGAACGAGAGCTTTTCCAGCACGCGCGGGAGCGCGTCTTCGCGCGTTACGTCTAAAAGCTTCAAATTCGCGCGGCGCAGCTCTTCCTCCAGAGCCACGCGGCCGTGGACTATGTTTTCGGCGCGCTTTTCTTTTTTGAACCATTGGCGTATCTTGTTGCGCGCCTCCGGGCTTTTTATGATGCCCAGCCAGTCTCGGGAGGGGCCCTTGGACGCTTTTGACGTCAAAACCTCAACGATGTCGCCGTTTTGCAGCGCGTGCGAATACGGAACAATTCTGCCGTTTACGATAGCGCCCGTCATCGAATTGCCTATCGCCGAGTGGATGCTGTACGCGAAGTCGATGGGCGTTGCGCCGGCTGGGAGGTTGATAACGTCGCCCTTCGGCGTGAACACGAAGACCTCGTCGGCGAACATATCGGCGTGCAGGGACTGATAAAACTCCTGCGCGTCGGAATCCTGCTGCGATTCGAGCAGGCGGCGTATCCACGCGAATTTTTGCTCGTCACTTGTTTTCGCCGAAACGCCGTCCTTGTATTTCCAGTGCGCGGCGACGCCGTATTCGGCGACGTGGTGCATATCGCGCGTACGTATCTGGACCTCGAACGGGATGCCCTCGCCGCCTATTACCGTCGTGTGCAGGCTTTGATAGCCGTTCGGCTTTGGCGTCGTTATATAATCCTTGAAGCGGCCCGGGATCGGGCGGAAAATATCGTGTATCTGGCCCAGCGCGTAATAACATTCGGAGATCGTGCCGACAACGACTCGGAACGCGTACAGGTCGAGTATCTCACCAAAGGTTTTTTCCTGTGACCCCATTTTACGAAAGATGCTGTAAATATGCTTGATGCGGCCGTAGACCTCACAGCCTGCGCCCTCGCTTAACCGCGAGCGTATTTTTGCTTCCGTTTCTGTAAAAAAAGACGCGTTTTCTCTTTCGCGTTCAAGTAAGCCGGTGCGTATGCGCTCGTAAGCCTCTTTATCTAAATATCGCAGGGACAGGTCCTCGAGCTCCCATTTTATCTTTTGCATACCGAGGCGGTGCGCTATCGGGGCGTAGACCTCCATTGTCTCAAGCGATTTTTCGCGCTGCTTTTCGGGCGTTTGGTATTCCATCGTGCGCATATTGTGGAGCCTGTCGGCGATTTTTATCAGGATCACGCGGATATCGCGCGCCATCGCCATGAGCATTTTGCGCAGATTCTCCATCTGCTCTTCTTCTTTGCTCGTGTACTGTACGCGCGTGAGCTTTGTAACGCCGTCCACAATATCGGCTACGTCGGCGCCGAAAAGCTTTGAGACCTCTTCGCGCGTCGCGGTCGTGTCTTCTATGCAGTCGTGCAAAAGCGCGGCGATGAGAGAATCGTCGTCGAGGCCCATATCCGCGACGATGCCGGCTGTTTCGAGAGGGTGCGAGACGTAGGGCGAGCCGTCGCGGCGAAGCTGCCCCTCGTGCCGGCGCGCGGCGAACTCATAGGCGGCGCGCAGACGGGCAAAATCGGCTGTGGGATTGTAGGCGCGAATAGAGCTTTCGAGGTATCCGTAGAGCTCGTCAGTCACCCGTTCCGTATTGTCAATCCCGTCAGCCATATCATTTCACCCTTTTAGCGCCTTCGTGCGGCCTTATATCTATGATATGCAATTGCACGCTGCGGCGTCCGCGGAAGTCGTTCAAATGCGGCGCGAACGCGACGTCGATCTCGTCGCCCTCGCGTATTTTGAGTGAATCCGCCTCGGCGGCGAAGAATATGCAATCGAGCGTAATGCGGTTCTTTTCGATCTTGAGACGCGTATGCTTTCCGCCGCCGACCGGCAGGATGAACGTTACTCGCGCACCGCGGATGACCATATTCGGCGGCAGATTCCCGTTCCCGAACGGTTCGAGCAGCGCAAACGATTTTACATTGTCAATATCCAGCAGGCGCGGCTTTTCGACCTCAAAATCGATGAAAAGCTTCGAGACGGGACGGGTCTTTATCTCCTCGCGGTAAATTTCCGATATGCGCTCGCGGAACTCGTCGATATTATCGCGCGAGATAGTTATGCCCGCCGCCATTTCGTGCCCGCCGTAATTTATCAGCAGATCACAGCATTTTTGGAGCGCGGAGTACATTTTGAAATGCCCGAAGCTGCGGCAGGAACCGCGGCCTATGCCGTCCTCGTCCATATTTATCATAACTGCGGGGAACATCCAGCGCTCTGCGGTCCTTGCCGCGACGATTCCCATAACGCCGTGGAACCATTTTTCGTCGAATATGACGATCGGCCCGTCGGGCGCGGCCTCGCGCATACGCTCCTCGACCTCGGCGAAAATGGAGCCCTCCAGCTCTCGCCTGCGCGTATTCAGCTCGCAGAGCTCGTGTGTCAGCCTTTCGGCCTCCGCCTCGTCCTCGGTCAGGAGAATATTTACCGACAGCTCGGTTTGCCCCATCCTCCCGGCGGCGTTGAGGCGCGGGGCGATGGCGAAGCCGATAGCAGCCGAATCGACGTCCGCCTGCGGCGTACCGGCGGCGCGCATCAGCGCCATTAGCCCGGGACGCGGATTTTGGGCGAGCTTGCGCAGCCCGGCGCGGATGAGCGCGCGGTTTTCCCCGATGACGGGCATAACGTCGGCGATCGTGCCGAGCGCCACAAGGTCCCCGTAAAGCTCTAACAGCTCGGCGGCCGGCCTATCCTTTTCGAGCGCGCAGACGAGCTTGAACGCGACGCCGACGCCGGCGAGCACGCTGAACGGATATCCGCTGTCCGGCCTTTTCGGGTCCACGACGGCGACCGCGTCCGGAAGCGCGTCCCTGCATTCGTGATGGTCGGTTATCACCAAATCGAGGCCGAGCTCTCGGGCGTACTCCGCCTCCTCAATAGCCGTTATCCCGCAGTCCACCGTAACCACGAGCCCGGCGCCCTCTGCCCTGAGATGCTCAAGCGCCGGGCGGTTGAGCCCATAGCCCTCGTCGGCGCGGCCCGGTATATATACGTCGCATTCCGCCCCGCGGGAGCGTAAATAGCTTTTCATCAGCGCGGACGCCGTCATCCCGTCCACGTCGTAATCTCCGTAAACGACAATCTTCTCGCCGTCGGCGAGCGCGCGTTCGATACGCTCCGCGGCGGCGGAGATGCCGTCGAGCAGCATAGGGTCGTGGATATCGGACGGCCTGTCGGTGATAAAGCTCACCGCGTCGTCATATCCCGTCATTCCGCGCGAGCACATAAAGACCGCCGCCAGAGGGTTTATCCCTCTTTTGCACAGCCCGACCGCCGCGTTCCTATCAAAGCCCTTTACCGACCATTCCTCAAAGCGCATAAAAACCTCCCGCGCCCGGCATACCTCGCTTACAACCATCTGCAACACACGTCAAC
>JAISFB010000122.1 GCA_031263805.1 Oscillospiraceae bacterium | reverse complement strand
CGAGATACTTAAGGCGACGGCGTGCTCAAGCGCGGCGGGCGGACTGCGGCTCGCCGTTATCGGGCTCGTGCCGGACTACACGACAAAGGCCGGGTATCTCGCCGCACTCGGCGCCGGGGCCAAGGTCGTCGGCTCGTTTTCATACGAACTGACAAAATCGGAGCTGCGCGAGCTCGAGGACACTCGTCCCGACATCGTGCTCCTGACCGGCGGCACGGACGGCGGAAACCGCCGCGCTATCGTCCACAACGCGAATGCGCTCGCGTCGTCAAGCGTCCGCAATATAATAGTCGCCGGGAACAAATCCGCGCGCGACGATGTTGAAGCGGCGTTTGAGAGCTCCGGAAAGACGGTGACGTACTCACCGAACGTCATGCCGGAATTCGGAAAGCTGGAGCTCGACCCCGTAAACGAAAGAATACGCGAGATATTTATCTCGCGTATCACAGACGCCAAAGGCATCGCGCGCGCCGGCGGTATTATCTCCGGCGTAGTAATGCCGACTCCCGCCGCCGTGCTGGAGGCCGCAAAGCTCATATCGGGCGGCGCGGGAGATGAGCCGGGGCTCGGCGAGCTATTGCTGATCGACGTCGGCGGCGCGACGACGGACGTTTGCTCAATAGCCGCCGGGACGCCTCGCGGCGGCGTCCATTTGCTCGGACTGCGCGAGCCCTACGCCAAGCGCACGGTGGAGGGCGATTTGGGACTGTACCGCAATCTCGACACGCTGGCAGCGCTCACGTTGGAGAACTCGGCGTCAGCTTCGCGCGCGCCGGACGCGCTTCCGGACTCCGAACGCGCCGATTTCGGCGCCGGCGTCGAGGCGCTGCGCGCCGGATTGTCAATACCGGAGGACGATAGGCTGACGCGTTATCAGCTTATGCTTACGCGCGCGGCGGTAAAAACCGCCGCGCGCCGTCACGCGGGATATATCGAACCCGTCCACACGCCGGACGGCGAGGTTTGGATACAGCGCGGGAAAGACCTCAGCGGCATAAAACTCGTAATCGGCGCGGGCGGGCCGCTGTCGTTCTCCGCCGACCCGCGCTTTGTCCTCTCCGGCGCGGCGGCGTCAGCGGAAGCTCCGGACATACTCGCCCCGCGCGATCCGCGATACGCGCTCGACTCAAAATACATCCTGTTCGCCGTCGGCCTATTGGCGCAAAGCGAGCCGGTAAAGGCGCTGCGCATCGCGAAAAAATATCTCACATATCTCTTATAATTGCTTTAACGCGTTGATTTTTACGCCCGGGCCCATCGTGCTCGCCGTGACGCAGCTTCTGATGTACTGGCCTTTCGCGGCGGCGGGCTTTGCCCTGATGACCGCCTGGACAAGCGCGTTGTAGTTGTCTGTGAGTTTTTCCGCGCCGAACGAGACCTTGCCGATCGGGCAGTGGATTATATTTGTCTTGTCAAGGCGGTATTCGATCTTACCGGCCTTGATCTCGGTTATCGCCTGCGCGATGTTTGCCGTGACCGTACCGGCCTTCGGCGTCGGCATAAGGCCCTTAGGCCCGAGTATCTTGCCGAGCCTGCCGACGATGCCCATCATATCGGGTGTGGCGACGACGACGTCGTAATCGAAGAAGTTTTCTTTTTGTATCCTGTCCACAAGCTCTTGCCCGCCCGCGTAGTCCGCACCGGCGTCAAGCGACTCCTGAACGCGCTCTTCCTTGCAGAATACGAGTACGCGGCGGGCTTTGCCCGTGCCGTGCGGGAGGACTATCGCCCCGCGCACCTGCTGATCCGCGTGGCGCGAGTCCACGCCGAGCTTGATGTGGAGCTCGACGGTCTCGTCAAATTTCGCCTTCGCGGCGCCTATTACAAGACCAAACGCGTCCGTCGCGTCATAGAGCGTCGTTTTTTCAACGAGCTTTGCGCTCTCTTTATACTTTTTACCTCTAAACATAGCAATCAGCCCTCCACCGTAATGCCCATACTGCGCGCCGTGCCCGCTATCATACTCATCGCCGCCTCAATGCTGCCGGCGTTGAGGTCCGGGAGCTTTTGCTCCGCGAGCTTGCGGACTTCATCCCGGGATATGCTCGCGACCTTGTCGCGCTGCGGCACGCCGGAGCCTTTTTCGACGCCCGTCGCCCGCTTCAGCAAATCCGGGACCGGCGGGACCTTCGTCACAAATGTGAACGTCCTGTCCGCGTAAGCGGTGATAACGACCGGGATCGTCATACCCGCGTCCTTTGCCGTGCGCTCGTTGAACTCCTTGATGAACTGCGGGATGCTGACGCCCGCCTGACTCAGCGCCGGGCCTACCGGCGGTCCCGGCGCGGCCTTTCCCGCTTGGATTTGCAGCTTTACCTGCCCTGTAACTTTTGCAGCCACTGTGTTTTCTTCCTCCTAATATAAAGTGGTGTCGGCGAGACTGCGGGCATATGCCGGCGCGGTCTCTCCCACTGGGAAACGCATAAATAAATGTATTGCTCCGGCGGAAAATATCAATCCGCTTCGATTTGATCGAAATCAAGATCGACGGGCGTTTCTCTGCCGAACATGGAGACTATGACGCGCGCGCGCGCGCGATCCTTGTCGATATCCTCGACGGTGCCGAAAAAGCCCAAAAGCGGGCCGTCTATTACCCTCACGGTAGACCCGACGTCGTACCCGACTATGATCTCCTGCTTTTCGCCGTCCTCGCTCTTTTCAAGGCGCATCGCGCGTATTTCCTCTTCCGTGAGCGGTATCGCCTTGTTCGCGGAGCCGACGAAGCCCGTCACGCCGCGCACATTGCGCACGAGATGCCAGCTGTCGTCCGTCAAGATCATTTTTATCATAACATAGCCGGGATATATCTTGCGCTCTATGTCCTTATGCTGACCGTCAACAATTTCCGTCACTGTCTCCGTCGGAATGCTGATTTCGAGTATCAGGTCTGTCATCCCGCGGTTTTCCGCGGCCTTTTGGACCGTCTCGGAAACATTTTTTTCATACCCCGAGTACGTGTGAACCACGTACCACATCGCTCCGGTTTCGCTCATATCAACCTCCGAGAGTGATCAGCATTCTGAATATCTGCGCCCCGACCTGATCTACGCCCCAGATGACGATGGCCGCCGCCGCCATTACGACGAGCGACACGAGCGTATTGTTGATGATTTGCTTAGGCGTCGGCCATACGACCTTTTTCAGCTCGCTTTTCATCTCGCGGAACCAGCGCGCCAATCTGTTCTTTTTACGAACCTTTTTCTTCTCCGGGGTCTTCGCGCCCTCGGTTTTTTCCAGCTTTTCTTCTGACAACAAAAACACTTCCTTTCCGATTTTCTACTCCGATTTTCTACCGATTTTTTGCCGATTTCATACCGTCTCTACCCGCTTATTTCGTCTCGCTGTGCAGAGTGTGACGGCGGCAGAAACGACAGTATTTGTTTCGCTCCAACCGGTCCGGCGTGTTTTTCTTGTTCTTGAACGTGTTGTAGTTGCGCTGCTTGCACTCGCTGCAGCGCAGGGTTATTTTGACTCGCATAACGGCTCCTCCTTATTTTTTCGCGATCTTGTCGCGTCAGCCTCCCTGTGTCCCGCGGCGGCCCGAAAAAGCGCCGCGGACGGCGTTTCCGCGCTTAACGGAAAACAGCCCGTTCGCCGACAGGTAGCGGCATTATATCGCACAAGCCGCGGCTTGTCAATAGGCCGCGGGAACTTTTTTTCTTTTGGTAAGATGACAAAGTAAAAGCAGTCGACCGCCCTGACGCCGATAGCAATTAGTCGGACAAGTATGCGTCCGTCCCAACGCATATGGGCGTGACTTTTCCGCCGTTTCCGTTCAGAATG
>JAISFB010000116.1 GCA_031263805.1 Oscillospiraceae bacterium | reverse complement strand
CGAAAGGGACGTTTTATGCTGAAAATAAAAGCTATGTCCAAAGAGTTCACTATGCACGCGCGCGGCGGGGTGAGGATACCCAGCTTCTCCGGCGTGTCGGTGGAGGTCGGCGGCGGGCGATTGCTCGCCGTGACGGGGCCTTCCGGGATAGGGAAATCGTCGCTGCTCAAGTGCGTGTACCGCACGTACACACCGAGCGGCGGGCGCGCCGAATATTTGTCGGTCTCGGGCAAGACCATCGATCTCGCGGCGGCGGACGACTGGGATATGCTCGCCCTGCGGCGGGATGAGATTGGCTATATTTCGCAGTTCTTTCACGTGATGCCGCGCGTCACGGCGCTCGAAATACTCACGGAACCGCTGACGCTTCGCGGAGCGGACGCCGAAGAAGCTGGGGAAGCCGCCAAAAGTATGCTCTCCCGCGTGGGACTGGGGCGCGCGCTGTGGGATATGTACCCCGCCACGTTCAGCGGCGGCGAAAAACAGCGGCTGAACATCCTGCGCGCGATAATCACAAAGCCGCGCCTGCTGCTGCTCGACGAGCCCACGGCGTCGCTCGACCCCGGCTACAAAAACCGCGTCATAGAGATGCTGCTCGAACTCAAAGCCGAGGGCGCCGCGATGCTCGGCGTCTTCCACGACCGCGACGCCCTGATCGCCCTGTCCGACGAGAGATATGATATGTCCCTCGGCGAGTATTGCGACATTGAGGACAAGGCAGTCGCCCCACCGGGGCGACCGGGCGCAGCCCGCAATTGCAATCCCATTTCATCCGGCGGTACAGCCGGATGAACAGCCGGATGAAGAGATGCGACTTGCATATGCACAGCACATGGTCCGACGGGTCAATGCGCGTACCGGATATCGTCAAGCTGGCCAAAACGCTGGGCCTGGACTGCATATCCATAACGGACCACGACACAATGGCAAACCTGCCCGAGGTCCTAGCCGCCGGGGAGAAGTACGGCATGACCATCATCCCCGGCGCGGAACTCTCCGCCTATGACGAGGCGACGGGCCGCAAAGTCCACATATTATGCTATAATGCGCAGGACCCGGAGCTCATAACGCGCGAGTGCCGCCCGTTTTCGCAGGAGCGCGACCGCGCCAACCGCGAATCGGTGGAGCGCGTAAGGGCCGCCGGCTACGCCATAACCATAGAGGATGTGAGAGAATATGTCGCCGCTTGCGGCGTTCCCCGTGCTCGCAAGCACGTTAAATCTGCTTCCGGCGGCATACAGTACCACCAGCACGTTATGCACGCGCTGATGGATCGCGGCTACACGAACACGATCTACGGCGAGCTCTACGAAAAGCTGTACGGCAAGCACGGAATAGCCGTCGCGCGCAGCCGCTATATGACAGCCGCCGCCGCAATAGAACTGGCCCACGCCGCCGGGGGACTGGCGGTTCTCGCCCATCCTTACCAATATGATTCGATGGAGATATTGCCGCGCCTCGTAGGGGCCGACGTCCCCGGCGGCCCGCGTTGCGGGAAAACGGGGAACGGCGGGCGGGTGAGGACACCCGCCCCTACACCGGGACTTGACGGCATAGAGCACATACACCACACACAGACCCCCGAGCGCCGAGCCGCCGTCGCCGAGGCCGCCGAACGCTATGGCCTGTTTTTGACGGGCGGCACGGACTTTCACGGGATGTACTCCGAGAAAACTCTGTGCCCCGGCGGGCTGGAGGTTTTGCTGCCGGACACTCACCCGCTGTTCGCCCGGACGTAAAATTATCGAAGCTGCTCAAATCCTCCCGTTTCCCAAAACTTTTTTTGCCCGCGTCCGCGCCGAAAATTATCTTATGATCCACCCATAAAAATTTTGTATGTTTTCTTAAAATTTGTTATTGACAATTGTAAGCGAATCTGGTATAAATAGAAAGGAGAAAAAACGCAAAAAAATAAAGGGAGGATATTTTCTATGTTTGGAAGGAAAAAAAGCAAGTACGCCGGGTTTGAGACCTACACGGTGCAGCCCGGAGACACGCTTTATTCCATCGCCGCAAAGCTGCTTGGTGACGGGGACAAATGCACAGAGCTTAAGATCCTCAACCAGCTGATGGGCGGCGGCGTAGAGCCGGGACAGATTCTGAAAATCCGCGAAAAGGCAAAGTAACCCCGCCGCGCGAGGCGGAAAACCAAAAGAAAGAGGGTCCGGAAGCATTTCCGGGCCCTCTTTCTTGTATTTAACGCTATACTATCGGGCGCCCCTCGCCGTCAAACAGCGGCAGCGCTTCGAGGTATATGATATCGCTCCGCTCGGCGGCGGCGACGCCCTCGGCGAGTATCGCGAGGCGGGCGGCTATCGTTCCTCCGGCTTTCAGCACGAGCTCCTCCGTCGCGCGGAGGGAACCGCCGGTGGAGATCACATCGTCAACGAGGGCTATTCGGTGTCCGCTCAGCTTCGCGGCGTCCGCGCCGTCCATATAGAGCTTCTGCTCTCCGACTGTTGTGATAGAGCGGACGCCGGCCTCAAAGACCCCGTTCATATACAGCTTTTTCGCCTTTCGCGTGAGGAAATATTCATTTCTGCCGCTTTGCCGCGCCATTTCGTGGATAAGCGGTATCGCCTTTGCCTCGGGGGCGACGAGGTAATCGAATTCGGGCGCTTTTTCAAGCAGCGCCGCCGCCGCCGCGACTGTGAGCTCCACATCGCCGAAGATGACGAACGCCGCTATCATCAGCGTATCGGAAGCGCGGCAGAGCGGGAGCTCGCGGTGCAGCCCGGCTATATCTATGCCGTAGGTCATTGTCTTATTCGCTGTCTGTTGGGAGACCCGCGGCGAGGCGCTCTTTTATCGCGTCCCGGCGGTTGAGGTTCACGCGGCCGCGGTCGTCGATCTCAGAGACCTTTACCCAGGTCCGGTCGCCGACGTTCAGCACATCCTCTACTTTTTCGACGCGGTGATTTTCGAGCTTGGAGATGTGCACCATACCGTCCTTTCCGGGGACGAGCTCTACGAACGCGCCGATCGGCAGCACACGCACGACTTGGCCGTAATACAGCTTTCCGATCTCCGGGACGAACACGATGTTGTCGATCATCTTCTTCGCGGCGCGGCAAGCCTCTATGTCCTGAGAAGCGATGAATATGCTGCCGTCGTCTTCAATATCGACCTTCGCGCCGGTCTCCGCGCAGATTTTTTGGATGACCTTGCCGCCGCTGCCGATGACCTCGCGGATTTTATCCGGATGTATCTTCATCGAAATCATCTTGGGCGCCGTCGGGGCGAGCTCGGCGCGCGGCTCGGCTATCACGGGAAGCATAATTTCGTCGATTATCTGTATACGCGCCTCGCGCGTGATTTTAAGCGCGTTTTCGATGATGGGATACGTCAAGCCGTCGTTTTTGAGGTCCATTTGTATGGCGGTTATGCCTTTTTTTGTGCCGCCGACCTTGAAGTCCATTTCGCCGTGGAAATCCTCTACGCCTTGGATGTCGATAAACGTCGTCCAGTCGTCGCCGTCGGATATAAGCCCGCAGGAGATACCGGCGACGGGAGCTTTTATCGGCACGCCGGCGTCCATCAGCGAGAGCGTCGAACCGCATATCGAGCCCTGCGAGGTAGAGCCGTTTGAGGATAAGACCTCCGAAACGACGCGTATCGCGTACGGGAATTCCTCAAGCGTCGGCAGGACGGGCTCAAGCGCTTTTTCGGCGAGCGCGCCGTGACCGTACTCGCGGCGGGAAGTCGAGCGGCTGCCGCGCGCCTCGCCGACCGAGAACGACGGGAAATTGTAGTGGTGCATATAACGCTTGAGCGTTTCCTCGTGTATCGTGTCGAGCTTTTGCATCGCGGCGACCGTGTCGAGCGTCGTTATGGAGAGCACCTGCGTCTGTCCGCGCGTAAACAGGCCGGAGCCGTGGACGAGCGGGACAACCCCGACCTCGGCGGCGAGCGGGCGTATCTCATCGCTAGACCTGCCGTCAACGCGCTTGCCGCGCAGAAGCCAGGCTTTGACAACTTTCTTTTGCAGCTTATACGTTATTTCCTCAAGCTGTGCCGGGAGCTCAGGATATTCCTCGCCGAATTCGGCGAGCATTTTTTCGACGACGGCGTTCCATCGTTCCTCGCGGACGTTCTTGTCGTCGGTGTCGAGACTGTATTCCGTGTCGGGCAGATATTTTGAGACGATTTTCTCAAAAAGCTCTTCGTTAAAGCTTGCTTTCGCGTATTCGAATTTCGGCTTGCCGACCTCCGCGACCATCGTATCTATGAGCGCGATGATTTTTTTGATCTCACCGTGCGCCTCTATGATGCCGCGCAGCATAACGTCCTCGGGGACTTCCTTCGCCGCGGCTTCGATCATTACGATCTTATCCCGCGTGCCGGCGATCGTGCAATACATTTCACTGGTCTCGCGTTCGGCGCTTGTCGGATTTATTAAAAATCCGCCGTCCGAGTAGCCCAGCGCCACGGCGGCTATCGGCCCGTTAAACGGGATGTCCGAGATCGAGACGGCGGCGGCGGCGCCTATGCTCGCCGCTATCTCCGGCGAACAGTCGTGATCGACGGACAGCACGTCGCAGGTGATAACGACGTCGTTGCGCAGGTCGGACGGGAAAAGCGGGCGCATCGGCCTGTCGATCGCCCGCCCTGCGAGCACGGCCGCCTCGGACGGCCTGCCTTCGCGGCGCAGAAAGCCGCCGGGTACGCGCCCGACTGCGTACAGCTTTTCCTCAAAATCAACTGATAAAGGGAAATAGTCGATGCCGTCCTTTGGTCTGGCCGACGCCGTGACGGCTACGAGGACAGCCGTGTCGCCGTACTGTACGAGGACGGCGGCGTTCGCGAGCTCCGCGAGACGCCCCGTTTCGAGTGTGAGCTCGCGCCCCGCGAGCTGTGTGGAATACTTTTTCAGGCCGGGAAATTCTCTTTTGCTGATTACCATTGGGATATTGCTCCTTTCAATTTTCCGGAGCGGCGAATCCCTTAGTATTTGAAAACGTGTCCCGCGCAAGCC
>JAISFB010000107.1 GCA_031263805.1 Oscillospiraceae bacterium | reverse complement strand
CTCACCAACGCGGCTATGGCCGTCGGCAGAAAATACAGCAGATTTATCCCCTGCGCGGTCTGCTGCCGCATATCCGTAAAAGACGACATATACAGCACGAGCAGCGTGCCGCCGCCTATTCCCCAGGACGACAGAGCCCCCGTTACCGCCCCGGCAAGCACGGCAAGCGCGAAGCTCATCCTATAACTGCGTTTCAATCGGCGGCTTCGCGCTTTCAGCGCGTGGGACGCCAAAGGCGTCCTGAAATTCGCGAAGCGAATTTCGAAGCTGACCGATTATAAGACTCCGCACGCCGCCGCAAATAAGCAGCAGCGCGAACGCCCGCCTGAGCAGCCGGGGCGGGATTTTTTTGAACATTCTTCCCCCGACGGCGCCGCCTATAACGCCGCCGAGCAGATAGGGCAGGGCTTCCCCCGGCTCAACGCCGCCGCGCAGTAAATACACGGCGGCGGACACCGCGCATATCGGCAGTATCGCCGCGACGGAGCTCGCGTAAGCGCGCTTTTCGTCGAGCTTCGCCCAGCGGGTGTACAGCGGAATAATAAAAATGCCGCCGCCCGCGCCGAAAAAACCGTTTGCCGCGCCCGCCAGCAACCCGGCGGCGGCATATTTTATTTTTTGCGCGCGAGATTCTTTCATGTTATACGCTCTTTTACTTTAATATATAGTCTATCTTTTATTCTTATGCTAATAGCTAAACTGCGATTATTTATATTATACTATGAAAATATACTCATTATTTCATATTATTTTATTTTATAGTATTATATATCTTTTTATATTTCAGCCGCATTTGGTTATAGTCACATCAAGGCGTCTTGACGGCGCGGATGAACGCGAACAGTACAAGGCCGCGACTGCTCGATAATATGCCCGAAATTCCCGGAATTATCCCTTTCGGCGGCGGCGCGGGCGCCGTCGCCCCGTTTTTTTCGCCAAAAATCCGCAAAAAACAATTTTTGAGTTGCGCGACAGCCTGTTATGTGTTAGTATATTTCATCGTAGTCATAATAAATGTTCGATTCGCCGGACGCGCCAAGGTCCGGACTAAATACGGTGGGAGAATTGCTGATGTACGGAATTGCTATACTCGGCTTCGGGGTTGTCGGCTCCGGAGTCGCGGAGGTTTTAGATAAAAACGCCGACAGGATAACGCTCGGGGCGGCGCGCGAGCTGCGCCTGAAATACATCGTCGATATAAAGGACGTGCCTGACCCGTATAAAAATCTGCTGACGCGCGACTTCGGCGCGGTCCTGGACGACCCGGACGTCCGCGTCGTCGTCGAAACGATAGGCGGCGCCGGCATGGCATACGAATACACGCGCCGCGCGCTTGAGGCGGGGAAATCCGTCGTGACCTCAAACAAAGAGCTCGTCGCGCTGCACGGCTGCGAGCTGCTGCGTCTGGCCCGTGAGCGCGGAGTGAATTATCTCTTTGAAGCGAGCGTCGGCGGCGGGATACCGATCCTTCGCCCGATAACACAATGCCTCGCCGCGAATAAAATATATGAGATTTACGGCATACTCAACGGCACGACGAACTATATTTTAACCGCTATGATAAAGCAGGGCGCGAGCTTTGAGGACGCGCTGCGCCTCGCGCAGGCAAGCGGCTACGCCGAGGCCGACCCGTCCTCCGATATCGACGGGATAGACGCCTGCCGTAAGATATGCATCCTCGCCGACCTCAGCTTCGGCAGACATATAGACCCCGATTGGCTGAAAACCGTCGGCATCCGCGCCGTCACCGCCGCCGACACGGCTTACGCCGACCGCGGCGGGTATAAAATCAAGCTTTTAGGACGCGCCGTCGCGAACGGCGACGGTCGCGTATCGGCCTACGTCGCGCCGCACCTCGTCCCGGCGGAAAATCTGCTGGCGGGCGTCGAGGGCGTTATGAACGCCATAGTCGTGCGCGGCAACGCCATCGGTGACGTTATGTTTTACGGCGCGGGCGCCGGGAAACTCCCGACCGCGAGCGCCGTCGTCGCCGATATAATCGACGCGGCGAAGCACGAACACTCGCGCAAGCTCATATCGTGGAATGAGGGCGAGCCGTCTATGCTGCGCGATTCGGCGGAGCTTGTCAGCCGCTGGTACGCGCGCGTCGCGGCGGACGAAGCGAAAATCCTCACCGCTTTCCCCGGCGCCGAGGTTTTGGGCGCAGCATCCGGCGAAACGGCATTTGTCACCGGAGAGACGAGCAAGGCGGGGATCGACGCGGCGCTCGCTAACTTCGGCGTTCTCTCTCTGTTCAGAGTCATCGGCTGAGGATTATCGGCAAGAGGCTTCGCAGGCCGGTTTTCAAATTTTCAAACTAAGCAAAGGAATGGCAATTTATGTCCCTGATCGTAAAAAAATTCGGCGGCTCCTCCGTCGCCGACGCGCCCGGCATACTCCGCGTCGCGGGAATAATCGCGGACGATTATTCGGAAGGGCACGAGCTTGTCGTCGTGCTCTCGGCGCAGGGAGACACGACGGACGACCTCACCGCGAAAGCCGCCGAGATAAACCAATCCCCGTCGCGGCGGGAGATGGATATGCTGCTGGCGACCGGCGAGTTGGCCTCGGCGGCGCTTATGGCTATGGCGCTCGAAAAGCTCGGGCTGCCGGTCATTTCACTCTCCGGGCAGCAGGCCGGAATACGCACGAGCTCGGATCACGGCTCCGCGCGCATAGAAAAAATCGACTGCGAACGCATACGCGGCGAGCTCGACAAGCGCAGGATCGTCATAGTCGCGGGCTTCCAAGGCGTATGCCGGAACGGCGACGTTACGACACTCGGGCGCGGCGGCTCGGACACGACGGCTGTTGCTCTCGCCGCCGCTCTGCGCGCGGACCGATGCCAAAAATACACCGACGAGGACGGCGTCTACACGGCGGACCCCCGAAAGGTCCCCGGCGCGCTCCGCCTTTCGGAAATAACATATGACGAAATGATGGAGCTGGCGTCGCTCGGCGCGCAGGTTCTGAACAACCGCAGCGTCCAGATGGCAAAGCGCTACGGCGTGGAGCTCGAAGTGCTGACGAGCTTTGAAAGAAAGCCCGGCACAATAGTAAAAGAGGTTACGAATATGGAAAAGATAAAAATCTCCGGCGTGGC
>JAISFB010000097.1 GCA_031263805.1 Oscillospiraceae bacterium | reverse complement strand
TGTGACTGAGAAAGGAGCTCCGTATGTTCGACTTCGACGAAACGATCCCGCGCCGCGGAACAAGCTGCATAAAGTGGGACAGCGTCCCGGAGGACGTCATCCCGATGTCGATAGCCGATTCAGACTGGGCTGCGCCGCGCGCGGTGACGGACGCCGTTTCGGAAAGGCTGCGCGGCCATCCGGTGTTCGGCTACGGGAGGGAGGACGGCGCTTTGCACGATACGGTCGTCGCCTGGTACAAGCGCAAATACGGCGTGAGCATTGAAAAATCCTGGCTCCTGACGATCCAAGGCATCGTGCCCGCGCTATCGCAGCTGTCGAAGCTGGCGGACGGCGGCGTGCTCGCGGGAACCCCGAATTACTCTATGCTGCTTGACGCGCCGGCGCGGGCGGGCCGGCGTATGATAACCTCCCCGCTCACAGAGCGCCGCGACGGGAACCGGCTTACATACGAATACGATTTCGCCGACTTAGAGCGGCGCGCGGACGGCGGCGCCGAAATACTCTATCTCTGTGATCCGCACAATCCGGTCGGCAAGGTCTATTCGCGCGGAGAGCTGAAAGCGATAGCGGATTTCGCCGCGGCGAAAAACCTGATAACGGTCTCGGACGAGATACATTGCGAGATAGTCTACGGCTCAGAGCATATTCCCTATATATCGGTCGCGCCCGAAAACAGCATAACGCTGATCGCTCCCGGGAAAATCTGCAATATACCCGGGATACCGATAGCGCTCGCCGTAGTTCCGAACGAAGGGCTGCGCAACAGCGTCAGAAAAACGCTCGGAATGGGAGGCCCGGGAGCGCTGAATATCGCCGCCTGCCGCGGCGCGTTTTCCGAGGAATGCGACGGATGGAAAAACGCGCTTGTCGCATATCTGCGGGCAAACCGGGACTATCTCGAGACCGAGCTCCCGAAGCGGTTCCCAAAGGCGCGCTTCCCGCGCAGCGACGGCACATATCTGCAATGGCTCGACCTGACGGAATACGGCCAAGGGCTCGGCCTAACGGAATTCGACGCTCAAAAGCTGATATTCGACCGCGCGCGCGTCGCGCTGACGGCGGGGGAGGGCTTCGGCGGAACAAAGGCCCACGTCAGGCTGAACTTCGCGACCTCGCGCGCCGTACTGACAAAGGCGCTCGACAGAATACAGGAGGTGCTGAGATGAAAGCTGCGCGCCGCCCGCACCCGCGATGTAGATGTGGATATAGATGATCCGTAACAACGGACGCAACTATGCGGAATTAAAATTTATTTTTTTATGGAGGACTCAAAAATGAAAAAGCTGTTAAGTACGATCACGCTCCTGCTCGCGTTCCTGTTTCTTCTTACCGCCTGCCAAAGCAAAGCGCCCGCCTCGGCGGGCGGCGCGGAAAGCCCGACGCCCCCGGCGTCGGGCTCCGAGCCTGCGTCGGATGAACCGGCCGTCGAAGTCCAAAAAATTCTGATAGGCAATTCCGGAGGGCCCCGCCCTTACGCGTATCTCGACGACGACGAGACGACGTATATTGGCTACGACTACGAGCTGATCGCGGCCATCGACGAGGTTTTGCCGCAATACGAATTTGAAATCGAAGTCACTGAATTCGCGAGCATTTTTGCCGGGGTCGATTCCGGGCGCTATCTTATGGGCGTGAACAACATTACGAAAAAGCCTGAGCGCGAGGAAAAATATCTGTTCGGCGAGGAATTTTACTCCTACAATACGCACGGGCTCCTTGTGCGCAAGGACAATGCCGATATCTACGACATTGAAGACCTCGGCGGGAAAAAGGTTTTCACAGCCGGCGACGGCGTTTTGTTTTCGGACGTATTCTACCGCACGTTCAACGAGCAGCACCCCGACAACGAGATCGTAACGGTGCTTTCCGGCGCGGACTCGTTAAAAACGACGCAGGACCTTGTTGACGGAGTCGTGGATTTCGCGCTCAGCTCCGCCGTGGGCTTTGAGATTTCAAAGAACAACTTTCCGGAGCTGTATGAATATTTGGAGCTCCGCCCGCTGACGCCGGAGCAGACCAAGGAAATAGAAGACCCGTATGCGTGGTATATCTTCCCGAAAACGGACGAGGGGCAGCGGCTCGCGGACGCCGTTGACGGCGCGCTTGTCGAGCTCGCGCGGATCGGAAAAATGCAGGAGCTTTCGATAAAATACTTCGGTTTCAATATGACCGGCCGCAACGACGACGGTACGCCGGCGGGCTGAGAGGAATGACCGCTTAATGATTTTCGATCCGAGGCTGGTGTTCACAAGGATACCGAAAATTCTGAAATACCTGCCGATAACAATGGAAATAGCGATCGGGGCGACGCTTATCAGCCTTATCATCGGGTTCATCGTCGCGCTGATCAAAATCCGAAAAGTGCCCGTGCTGCACCAAATCACGGCGTTTTACGTTTCGTTTACGCGAGGCACGCCGATACTCGTTCAGCTCTATGCTACATATGTCGGGATCCCGATAATCCTCAGGCTGCTCAACGCGCACTTCGGAACGAATTTCTCCGTGAACGGGATCCCGCCGATAGTATTCGCGCTTCTCGCGCTGTCGCTGAATGACGCGGCGTATTCGTCAGAGGCCATCCGCGCCGCCATACAGGCCGTGGACCGAGGCCAGATAGAGGCCGCGCATTCGATAGGTATGACGACGTGGCAGACGCTGCGCCGCATAATAATACCGGAATCGCTCGTAATAGCGTTGCCGAGTCTCGGTAACGCTTTCATAGGGATGATAAAGGGGACGTCGCTTGTATTCGTAACGGCTGTAGTCGAAATGAGTACCTACGGGAGGCAGCTTGCCGGGAGGGATTTTCGGTATCTTGAAATGTACGTTACGCTCGCGATCATTTACTGGGTAATAACATTCGTCGTATCAAAGCTGCTCAATTTGTGGGAACGCAAGCTGAAATGCGACGAGCGGGCAGCGGGAGGAGGCGCAGGACGTGATACAGCTGCAAGGCTTACGGAAAAGGTTTGATAAGCATCAGGTCTTAAAGGGCATAGATTTCACGGCGCAATTCGGAGAGGTGCTCGCGATAATCGGCGCGTCCGGCTCCGGAAAAAGCACGCTTTTGCGCTGCATCGACTTTCTCGAAGCGCCCGACGAGGGAATTATAACGCTCGCCGGACGCAGCTTCGACGTCGCGAAGGCGACAAAGGCGGACATCGCGTATATGCGGCGCAACACCGCGATGGTATTCCAGAATTTCAACCTGTTCAAATATAAAACGGCGCTCGAAAACATCACGGAGGGAATGATGACCGTGCAAAAGCGCCCGAAGGCCGAGGCTGAAAAGCGGGCGAGGGAGCTTCTTGAAAAAGTCGGGCTCGGCGACAGGATGGATTATTACCCGAGCAAGCTTTCCGGCGGGCAGCAGCAGCGCGTGGCTATAGCGCGCTCGCTCGCGTTAGAGCCGCGGACGATGCTGCTCGACGAGCCGACCTCGGCGCTCGACCCGGAGATGATAGCCGAGGTGCTGACGGTGATAAAAAACGTGGCGCGGGAACGCAGCCGCGCCATGATAATAGTATCGCACGAGATGAATTTCGTCTACGAGATCGCCGACCGCGTGATATTCCTCGACGAGGGCGAGGTTTTGGAGAACGGCACGCCGCTCGAGGTCTTCGGCGCGCCGAAAACCGAACGCGCGCGTCAATTTATCTCGCGCGTCAATTTGTCGAATAATTACGTGATATAGGATGCGCGCCGCCTTAGCTGCTTTCGCTGACGTACAGGGCGACGCGGCTTTGGATGAGCCTTGCCGTTTCCTCGGCTGTTTTCACCTTGGCGTAAAACGCGCCGAGCTCCTCGTTTACGATGTTCTCGACCGTCGAATCTCCGGACGAGAGCGTCGTCGCGCCCTCTATCGCCGCGCGGACGCGGGCGATATCCGTTTCCGTAAGCGCGTAGCTTTGGAATTTGGGCAACGTCATATCGAAATCGTCAAGCGACTGCGCGGGATACGTCGCGAGCATTACTTTGAATTCGCTCAGCGTTAAGTTTTCAACGGCGCGCTCCGTAAGCGGCTTCATTTCCTCCGCCGCGCGGCGCTCGAACACGTTTTTGTTCAGGGCAAAACACTCTTCCTTGACGTTGCGGCTCATAATTTGGACCGTTCCGCTCCTGAATTTCGGCTCAAAATCCTCCGCGAGCGTCGAGGCGATAAAGCTCCATGCGGCTTCCGGGTTTTTTGACGCAGAGGAAACCGCGTATTCGGCGACGGGCGATATGACGCCGCCGTTTTCGCCGTAGGTCGGATAGCCGACTAACGCTACGGGCTCTCCGAACAGATCGGTTTCCAAGGTACGCGCGTCGCGCGGGCTTGTCAGCGCTACGGCTTCAAGCAGCACTTCGTTGTCCCGGCGGAGCTGCGCGTAACCGTGCTCCGCGTATTCGGTGTAATCAATGTCCGTGAAATCGCGCATCGGCGGCATACGCTCGGAAAGCTTCAGCTGCGCGATGAATTCCGGGCTGTCGAAGCGCGTTTCGCCTGTTGACAGATCGACGAACCGGGAGAGCGAGCGCAGCATTTTGCGCATCCACGCCTCCTGCCCATCATAAAATCTGAAAAGCTCATCGTAAATTGCGGCGTCGGGGTATTTATCCGCGATGGCTTCAAGCTCCTCGGGAGTTATCGAGCCGGTGTCGCCGAATATCGACTGCTTGCCGGCAAGCGTCGCGATCGAAAAGAACGGCGTTATCAAATAAAGCTTTTCGCCCGTGGCGGTGGCGTCGAGAATGTTTGAGAAAAGGTCGTCCCGCGAGATACCGTCGTCGGCGTCGAGATACGGATAGAGATCGGCGAACACCCCTTTCGAGATGTATTTCACTATATTCAGCCCCGAAGCAACACCTCCCGAATCAAAATTTAAGCCTGACCCGGTTGCAAAGCTGAACAGATCGGGCGGATCTTTGCTCATAATATCAAGGTCGAATTTCGTAATATCATTGCTGAATTCCGTTATCTCTATGCGGGCGAGCTTGCTCGTCCTGTTGAATTCGAGCACCGCGTTGTGCGTCACCTCGTCGAGATACGGCGTGGACAGGCGCAAAAGCGCTTTGCCGCCGAGTGTGGCGTCCGGGTTCGGAACCAGCCTCACAAGGGAGCGTTTTATTCCGCCGCCGTCTCTTTTCACCGCTAAAAACTCGCCGTTTTCGGCGGCGGCGAACATATACAGGTAAGAAATATCGATGTCCGAATGTACGAAATCAATGACCGTTTCAGGCGTCATCGTGTCATCAAAGCCGAAAAGCTTGGTGCTGCCTTGCTGGGAGTAAAACGAGTGCTCGCCCGCGCCCGCGAATACACCGTAAAAGGTCAGCTCTCCGGGCGCCGCGGAGCTCTCGCCGGAGACCTTGCCGGACGCGAAATCCAGCGTTTTCATTGTATAGGCCGGCACAAAGCGTTCCGGGTTATCCGGCGAGGCGACATAATCAGCCGTCATGTAGACGATATTCCCGTCGTTCGCGCGCGTAATCGAGTCTATGTATATATTCTCCGACGCGGTGAATTTCCACGCGCCCGACGCGCCGTCAAAAGCGTAAATACACTGCTTTCCGAGGTCGAGCAGATAAATATTGTCCGCACTGTCGGTTTCGATGCCGTAGATCATCGACGGCGCGCCGTCCGGGAGCTCAGATAAATCGAATGCGTACAGCTCAGCGCCGTCGGGCGACACGCGGACAAGCTCGTCCTTGACCGACGCGAGGTTTACATTGTCCGGGTCGGGATAGACGTACCGCGAAACGACAAACGCCCCGCCGTCCTCACAGGCGGCGAAGCCTGTTACCGAATAGCCCGTGAAAAGCTCGGAATACGGCTCCGGGCTCTCGCGGCTCCAAAGCGTCGTTTCTTCGGGGCTGTCCGGCGAGACTGATATTAGCCTCGGGCTGCCGGGAGAGGATATTTGGTCGTCGAAATAGACTTTGCCGGCGGCGTAGTCGTAAAACGACGCGCCGTCAACGCGCGCGGGCAGCACGGTTTCGGTGTACGCGTGCTCCAGTGGAGGCGGCGGCGTACCGGGAACCTCGGACGGCGTTTCGCCGCCCGTCCGCCGAGTACAGCCCGTCGAGGAAAAAACCGCGGAAAATGCCGAGAAAAATGCCAAGATAAGCGCTAAAAG
>JAISFB010000077.1 GCA_031263805.1 Oscillospiraceae bacterium | reverse complement strand
GTCAGGCGGACGCGCAGGAGGCAGGTGTGCGGGTCATTTTCGTCGGTGTGGCCGTTGCCGTACCACTCGGCGAACGCCGCGCGCAGCGTCGCCATCAGTTCGGCGTTTTCCGGCGCGAGGACGTGACCGAGGTTTTCACCGACGCCGTGCGCCGTGAACCATTCGCCGCAGACGGCGACCTCCGGATTCTTCTCGATCTGCTTCATTTTATTCGAGAGCGCGTAGGTTACGGTGTAAAACGAACAGTTTTCATAGTAGCTGTTCACGATGCGGACGGAGGGGCGTCCGCTGTCCGCCGTCGCGAGCGAGAGCAGCGTGTCGTGGCCGAAACGCTCGGCCATAAGCTTTTCGATCTCGGCTTTACCGGTTATTTCAGCTATCCTTTCACTGTATACTTTTGTCACGACGTCGCGCCGAATCCGACCGTTCACGCTCTCGCGGTCAAATACGGCGTTCGCCTCGGCGATGTGCGCGGCGTATCCGGGGGCTGACGGCAGCGGGTCGTGGGAGTGGGATGTCATGTATTGAAGCCAGCTTTCGCGGGTGTAGCTTATGGGATTAGGGAATTCCCGCACCGTAGGGTTTGTGAAAAACGCGTCGGTGGATTTCCCGGAGACTTCGCCGCTGTTTCCGCCCGGTGAGACGTTATATACCGCGACAACAAGGGCGCCCGGCTTCCCGATCCGCCGGCACTCCTCCCAAAACGCGTCAAGGTCGAGCCAGTGGAGCGCCTGTGCGCAGGTGATTATATCCGCGCACGCGCCGGGCAGCGTTGTCGCCTCCGCCGAGCCGTTTATGATTTTGGCGTTCGGGTGCGCCGAGAGCGTTTCGGCGAGCTTTTCGCGCATATCGGCGTTGGGTTCGACCGCGAATACGGAGTACCCGCGCTCCGCGAGCGGCAGCGTGAACTTCCCCGTCCCAGCGCCGACGTCTATGATCACGGCGTCCGGTGGGACGAGCGAGCAGATATAATCTATTGCGCCGCCGGGATACCCGGGCCTCGCGCTTGCGTAAGCCTCGGCCTTGCCGGTGAATATTTCGGTGGACATAGCTTCATCTCCTTACAATTTACAATGTTGTGACCGTATTTTAATCGTAAGGCTGTGATTTTACAAGCGCTGTTTTCTTGTCATAGAGGAAAAGACAATGCGTGTAATGCAAAGACCCGGGAAAAGTCCGGCAGCAAAGCTTTTGGTCGGTGATCGCGCGCTTGAATTTGTTCATTCAATCGGATATAATATATCAAAATCCGCAGCGCGGCACGGGCGGCGAGCACATATGCGCAGGTGCGCGTACCGTAATGCGGATAGTTTAATTGCCGGAGGCGATGATCGGATGATCCCGTTGAAGCTGGAAACCTTGCTCCAAGGGCGCGTGGTCGAGCAAGACCGCGTGGAGTATAAGCGCGGGTGGAATCCGTCTGAGATCATCACAACGATCTGCGCCTATGCCAATGACTTTTCAAATATCAACGGCGGATATATCGTCGTCGGAATTGAGGAAAAAGACGGACGCCCGCTCCTGCCGCCCGTCGGATTGGATGAGAATAAGCTTGATAAAATAC
This sequence comes from Oscillospiraceae bacterium, assembly GCA_031263805.1. Taxonomy (GTDB): domain Bacteria; phylum Bacillota; class Clostridia; order Oscillospirales; family Oscillospiraceae; genus JAIRRO01. The sequence goes on along the minus strand of JAISFB010000077.1, from coordinate 6,788 downwards.
AGCAGGAGCTGTTTCAATATTGTAATTCAATTATGCCGCGGTACATCCCGCAGACCGAGATCGTGCGGTATAAGGACAAATATATTATGTACCTTTGGTGCTCGGCGGGCGACGATGGGCCGTATTCGGCGCCTGAAAATGTCCACTCCAAAAACAAAGCCGATAAGCATAAGGTCTACTGGATAAAGCCTTCCTCGGTAAAGACGGTCGCGAAAGGCTCGGAGCTCTCGGAACTGTTTGAAAAATTCAATTCAGTCCCGTTTGACGACCGCGTAAACCGTCAAGCGAAAATCACCGACATCCGTCGCGCGTTCGTGGAAGATTTTCTTGTGGAAAGCAACAGCGCTCTTGCGTCGGAAATCAACAACAGAACGCTTGAGGATTTGCTGGTCGCGCTTGAGGTAGCCGACATAACAGACGTGGGGATCGATATCCGCAACATCGGCTTGCTGATGTTTGCCGAACGCCCTGAGAAATTTCTCCCGGGCGCGCAGATCGAGCTGATCCGTTTCAACTCGCCGGACGCCGAGGGCTCCGACGACTTTACGGAAAAGATATTCACCGGGCCGCTTCAAAAACAGATACGGGACGCGCTCTCTTATATCAAGGCTGTGCTGCTTGAGGAAAAGGTGATCAAGCGCCCGGACCGCGCCGAAGCCGACCGCTTTTTCAACTATCCCTACAGCGCGCTGGAGGAAGCGCTCGTCAACGCCGTGTTTCATAAATCCTACCGCATTCAGGAACCGGTTGAAATACGCATATATATCGACTGCATCAAAATAATCAATTATCCGGGCCCCGAAAAGTGGATCGATATGGACGCGCTCAAATCCGGACGCGCTATCGCCCGCCGTTACCGCAACAGGCGCATAGGTGAATTTTTGAAGGAAATCGATTTGTCCGAGAAAAAATCCACCGGCATCACGAAAATTCTGCGCGCGCTGAAAGCAAACGGCTCACCGTTGCCGGAGTTTGAAACTGACGGCGAACGCAATTATTTGATCGCGACGCTCCACCCGCACGAAGCGTTTGAGGATGATGGTCCGGAAGATGACCCTGTAAACGAGGATTACCCTGTAAATGACCTTGTAAATGACCCTGTAAACGCGAGTGACCCGATAAATGACCTTGTAAATGACCCGATAAACGCAGATGACACTGTAAATGACCTTGTAAATAAAACTCAAAGAAAGCTCCTTGATGCGTTGAAAATAAACAACACGGCGACTTATGAGCAGCTCTCAGCCGTATCCGGCGTGTCTGCGGCGACAGTCAAGCGGAATTTGAAAAAGCTGCAGAGCTTCGGTCTGATCGTCAGACATGGTTCCAACAAGACCGGGCACTGGGATGTTCTCGGCTGATTTATCATTCAGAAAGGAACCCGCTAAAATGAAAGACATACTCAAAAAGCCGAAATACGGCGCCGCCGATCTCATAACCCTGCTGTGGAAAGCGAGCCCGCTTTACGCCGCGGTCGCGAACATCTACCCCCTGCTCGCGGCGCTGCTGCCGACGGTGAGCATACTCGCGGCGGCGGCGTTCATCGACGCGGCGCTCGACGTCGCCGCCGGAACCCGGCCTCCGGGCGCGGTCGCAGCGCCCATCGCCGTGCTGCTTGCCGTCATTTTGCACGATTACTCGCTGCGTATCCTGCTGAACCTCGTCAACGCGAAGCGGACGATTTTCCTGCGTAAAACGCTGAGGCCCGCGCTGCTCAAACGCGTCGCTGAGTTAGATTACAGCCACATTGAGAATCAGGACACCGCAGATTTATTGAGCCGCGTCGTGCCCGCCTTCGACACGCGCGTTGTCGAGTGCAACCAGTCGGTGATGAGTCTGGCAAGCAGCGCGGTTTCCGCCGCCGGCATAATCGTTACGATAACGCTCAGCGTTTGGTGGGCGGGGCTGCTCATCGTCGCCGCCGCCGTCCCGCTGATGTTCATCGGGAAAAAAGCGGGCGAAAACAGCTATGCCGCCCAGCGCGAAACGTCCAAGATCACGCGCCGCGCCGCGTACCTATCACAGGTGATAACCGACCGCGAGGCCGTGGAGGAGCGCACGGTATTCGGCTATACCGACGCGCTTAACGAACGGTATTACGAGCGCTCTCACGCCGCGCGTAAAATCCAGCAGCGCGTCACGTTTATGAATTTTATCAAGCAAAAGGCGGGCGGCGTGTTCGGCAGCGTCATCGCCGTTTGCGTTATGGGCTCTATGCTGCCGTCGGCGCTTAACGGCTCGCTCGACTACGGAATGTTCGTCGCGCTCTCCGGCGGCATACTCACGCTGGTGTCCCAACTGTCGTGGGGCATAAACAGTCAGGTGGAGGAGATCGCCAAGCAGAAGGAATACCTGAACGACCTGACAAAATTCGTCGGCCTCAGCGCCTCCAAAGACGCAACTGCCCTGCCCCGGCGCGGTTTAGATTTCGACGAAATCGAGTTCGACAATGTCAGCTTTTCATATCCCGGCACCGAAAAGCTTGTGCTCGACGGCGCGAGCTTCACGATAGAGCGGGGCCGGCACTACGCGTTCGTAGGCGTAAACGGCGCGGGCAAGACGACGGTCACAAAGCTCTTGACGGGCCTCTACACAAATTACACGGGCGAAATTCGCGTTGACGGGCGCGAGCTGCGCGATTTTTCGCAATCGGAGCTCAAGGGTCTCAGCGCCTGCGTATTCCAGGACTTCGCGCGGATAGGTTTTTCGCTGTACGACAACATCGCCGTCGGCGCTTACGACGCCGACGAAGCCGTCGTCCTCGCCGCCGCCGAAACAGCCGGGCTCGGCGAAACGATAGCCAAGCTGCCCGGCGGCATACATACAAAGCTTCTCAAAATCTATGAAGGCGGCGCGGATCTGTCCGGCGGCGAGTGGCAGCGCGTCGCGATCGCGCGCTCTCTCGTAAACCCCGCGCCGCTGCGCATACTCGACGAACCGACGGCGGCGCTTGACCCGCTCAGCGAAAGCCGCGTCTACGAGCGTTTTGAGGAAATATCAAAAGGCCGCACAACGCTGTTCATCAGCCACCGCCTCGGCTCGACAAAGCTCGCCGACACGATATTCGTCCTGTCGGACGGGAAAATCACGGAGCAGGGCGGCCACGCCGGGCTTATGCGCCAAAACGGCCTTTACGCCGAAATGTTCCGCTCACAGGCTGAGTGGTATACGGAAAGCCAAATTTTATAAGTGAGGTGTAATAAGTGAACAAAGAAGGCAAAGCCGCCCCGGACAAAACGCCCCAAAGCAAGATCCCGTTCCTCCGGGTAGTGAAGACCGGGTTTGGTATCAGCCTCCGGGCGGTCCCGGTCTTATTCATCGTAATACAAATCGTCAGCATAGCGCACTCTCTGTCTTACGGTGTTTCCGTGCTTTTGACGCAGCGGTTTTATGACGGCGTCGCCGAAGCTATCGCGCCCGGCGGGGATATACGCGCCGCGCTTATCCCGCTCGCGCTTTTGTGCATACCGCTTCTCGGGCGCGAGCTGCTCAACGGGCTGCACAACTTTATGCACAGCGTCGTCTTCTCCAAGGGCGGTATAGAGGCAAGCCGGATGGCGCACGCGAAAATGGCGCGGCTTGACCCCGTTGTCCTCGAAAATACGGACTTTCACGATATGTTCAACAAGATGCAAGAGGGGCAGAGCAATATACTTTTTCTTGTGAACATCGGCATAACGATATTCACGTTCTATCTGCCGTATGTGCTGTTTATGTCGTGGTATCTGCACCATGTGAACCCGATATTTATCCTCGCGATACTGTTCGCGTTCATCCCCACGCTGTTCGGGCAGCTTCTGAAAACGGGCGTCGTCGTGAAGTTTGAGGATAAAGCCGCGCCGATACGCCGCCAGTCCGCCCTGTTCGACGGACTGATCACAAGCCGCGAGTTTTTCAAGGAAACGCGCCTGCTCGGCGCGTATACGGATTTCATAAAGCGCTTTCTGGAGACGTGCCGCGAGCTTTCAAAGGCGGAATGGGCGGCAAGCCGGAAGAAGAATCTTATCGAGCTGTCGATGGCGCTGTTCACGGCGCTCGGCTGGGGCGGCATACTGTTTTTGCTCGTCCGGGCGCTGCTGCGCGGCGAGATAAGCGCCGGCGCGTTCGCCGCCGTGCTCGGCTCGCTCCGGCTGCTGTTCGGCATAATGCAGGAGGCGTTCGGCCACGTCGGAAGCGTCGCCGAAAACTACGGCAAGGGCCAAAACTTTGTGCGCTTCTTAGAGCTTCCCGAGTTCGGCGGAGCCGAGTCCGCGACTGACGCGGCGCGCGGCATCGTACTTGAAAACGTGTCCTTTACATACCCCGGCGCGGACGCCCCGAGCGTGGACGGCGTGTCCCTTACGATAAAAAGCGGCGAGACTATCGCCATCGTAGGCGAAAATGGCGCGGGGAAATCGACGCTCGTGCGCCTGCTCACCGGGCTTTACAGGCCGGCCTCCGGCCGCGTCACAGTCCGCGGCGCGGACACGCTCAAAACCGATTCCGCGTCCCTTTTCGCCGGCGTGTCCGGCGTGTTCCAAAAGTTCCGCAAATATCAAATGACGCTCCGCGAAAACGTAAACATAAGCGAGGCGCTGAACACGGATTCCGACATCGCAGACTATGGCGCCGCCGCCGCTGCGCTCTTCTCCGTCGGTGTCGACGCCGGCGACCTGGACAGCTTCCCCGACGGGCTTGAAACAATGCTCTCGCGCGAGTTCGACGGGGTGGACCTGTCAGGCGGCCAGTGGCAGCGCGTCGCGATCGCCCGCGGGCTGTACCGCGCGCACGAGCTCATCGTGCTCGACGAGCCGACGGCGGCAATCGACCCCCTTGAGGAAAGCCGCATCTACAAAACCTTCGTCGATATTTCGCGCGGAAAAACGGCAATAATCGTGACGCACCGCCTCGGCTCCGCGAAAATCGCGGACCGCGTCGCCGTAATGCGCGGCGGCAAGATCATAGCCGTCGGCGCACACGGCGAGCTGCTGCAAACGTGCGATTTCTACGCGGAAATGTATAAATCGCAGTCGGAGTGGTACGACCAAGAAGACGACAAGTAGAGGGTACATAAGTGAATGAATTTGTTTTACAGTGCCGTCCCTTTTTAGTTATTCGGCCGCGGTCAACTTCGCGAACGCGGGGCGGTTGATTTTCGCGTATTTGGCTGCCGCATTAAGCAGTTCATCCGGGGACATATCTTCAAACAAGTTGTCGCGCCGCCATTCGGTGTAGTCAAATGGTTCTTCGGCTTTGAGCATGAACACAAACACCTCCGCGCCAACCGTACCAAGCGTATTGCGGAGGGCTTTCATTCCCTCGGACATTATTAAGCTTCTATTCATCATTGCAGCGCCCCTCCCATATATTAATAAATTCCACAGGATTTATCGGTTTTATGCGATCCGATCGATATTTCAACACTCGATTGTCGGTAGTGATAAAATAGTCCGCGCCCGCGAGTATCGCCGCCGCGAGATGGATAGCGTCCTTGTGCTTTATCCCCGACGCCATGATCTCCTCTCGCAATTCACGGACTTCTGCGATATGCGTTTCGTCAATGTAGATCGCGGCGTTCTCTAAAAACGCCGCGATATGCTCCGCTTTGTCCGCATCCTTGTTGGCGTTGTTCTCGAAAAGCGAGAAAAAAGACACAACCAAATACACCTTGCCGTCTTTTATCAAGTCTTGAATCCACAGCTTTGCCTGCGTTTCAAGCTGTACGCTCAACTGCCCTTGGTCATCGAACGGGCGGTTATAGCAACAGTTATCAAGGTAAACACGCAGCTTCTTGTTGTACATACTCGCCATCGCTCCCTCCTAAGTTCCTACGGCACGCTTGTAAGCGTGTAATCACATGAGTCTTATATCACATATTGCCTGAAGCTGCAACACCTAAATATAAAATCAGTCCCCGGCTTATATCCTGCTTGACAGCCGCTCCGAATACGTTTGGCGGAACGCTTCAAATGTCCCGGCTTCTATTGCTTCGCGTATACGCGCCAAAAGCCCGTTGTAAAACCAAAGATTGTGCAGCACGGCAAGCCGCATGGCAAGCGCCTCGCCCGCCTTTAGCAAATGCCGCAGATAAGCGCGGGAATGCGCGCGGCAGGCGGGACAATTGCAAGTTGGGTCAACAGGCGATAAGTCCGCCGCGTATTTTTCATTGTTCAGGTTCATAACGCCGTCCCACGTGAAGAAGTGCCCGTGCCGCCCGTTGCGCGCGGGCATAACGCAGTCGAACATATCCACGCCGCGCGCAACGGACTCTATGATATTCCCCGGCGTACCGACGCCCATGAGATAGCGCGGGCGGTTTTTCGGCAAATACTCCGTTACGATTTCTATTATCTCATACATCTCGGCGTGCGTTTCGCCGACGGCGAGGCCGCCTATCGCGTACCCCGGCAAATCGAGCTCTGATATACGCTTGGCGTGCTCAATGCGCAGATCGGCAAAAACCGCACCCTGGTTTATGCCGAAAAGCGCCTGCCCGGGGTTTACGGCGTCTTCCGAGGCGTTAAGCCGCAGAAGCTCGTCGCGGCACCGCGCAAGCCAGCGGAAAGTTCTATCGCAGGAGGCCTTTACGTATTCGCGCTCGGCGGGTATCCCGACGCATTCGTCAAGCGCCATAGCGATGTCGCTGCCGAGGTTCGACTGTATGCGCACCGAATCCTCCGGCGACATGAATATCCGCCGCCCGTCCACGTGCGACGCGAACAGCGCGCCCTCCTCCGTGAGCTTGCGCAGCCCCGCGAGGGAGAATATCTGAAATCCGCCGCTGTCAGTCAAAATCGGCGCGTCCCACG
>JAISFB010000059.1 GCA_031263805.1 Oscillospiraceae bacterium | reverse complement strand
GTCGGGGCCTTCGTCGTACAGCAGGCCCGCGCCGCGCAGCGTGCGGAGTATGGCGTCCGTCGCGCCTTCCACAAGGCGGGCTTGGTCGGTGTCCTCGATGCGCAGAAAGAATTTTCCGCCGAGATTTTTCGCGAGCAGATAGGCGTACAGCGCCGTGCGCATACCGCCGAGATGCATAAAGCCCGTGGGACTGGGCGCAAAGCGCGTGCGCGCGCCGCCGCGGGGGATTTTTGCCTCCATTTCAGTGATAAATGCTTCGTTTGTCATATTGACGCTCCTTAATAATTTAACTGCCAAATTCCCGCAAAAGCTTCAAATCCTCATCGCTGAGAGAGAGCCTTTCAAACATATCGGGCCGCCGCGCGCGCGTGCGCAGCAGAGACATTGCCCGCCGCCACTTTTTGATATTCAGGTGATGCCCTGACAGCAAAAGCTCCGGCACGGCGCGGCCCTCCCAGAGCTCGGGGCGCGTGTACTGCGGGTGCTCTAAAAGCCCGTCCCAGTGGGATTCATCCGTCACGCATTCCTCGTCCGGCAGCACGCCGGGGACTAAGCGGAACACGGCGTCCGCGACGGCGAGCGCCGGAATCTCCCCGCCCGTCAGCACGAAGTCGCCGAGGGATATTTCCTCATCAACGCAGGCGTCGATAAAGCGCTCGTCGATGCCTTCGTAATGGCCGCAGACTAAGATGATGCGGTCATGCTCGCGCGACAGGCGCTTCGCTATGTCCTGCGTGAACGGGCGTCCGGCTGGGGAAAGGCAGATCGTATGAATCGATTCTCGCCCCGCCGAATCGCATACGGCGCGGCGGCAGTCGGCGAGCGGCTGGGCGTACATAACGCAGCCGCGCCCGCCGCCGTAGGGATAATCATCCGTCTGCTTCTGCTTGTTTTTCGTGAAATCTCGTATCTGCCAGGCGCGGAAATCGATGATCCCGCGCTCGCGCGCCCGTCCCGTGATACTGCCGGACAAGACGGACTCGACGGCATCCGGGAAAAGCGTTAAAATGTCGATAGTATATATATGAAAAACCTCTTTTCACAGACCGTCTATTATCCGGAAAAAAACGCGCCCGCCGCCGGCGTCGATCTTTACGACGAATTCCGGAACGGCGGGCACTAATATTTCGCGCGCGCCGCGAATGACGTATACGCCGTGCGCCGGAAGCGAAAAAAAGTCCGCGATCACGCCGAGCTTTTCGCCCGTCGCGTTATCGACGGCGTCGAGGCCGAGGACGTCCGCGATAAAGCTTTCGCCCTCGCCGAGCGGCGCATCGGCGCGGCTGAACTTTAACGTTTTGCCGCGCAGGGCGGAGGCGGCTTCATACGTTTCGACGCCGCCGAGCCGCGCCGTCACGTGGTTTTTCTGCACGCTCGCGGAGAGAATTTCATATTCCGCGCCGTCGATAAATAATCGGGGCAGGGCGCGCAGGAACTCCGGAGTATCCGTCCAGGGCTCTATCTTGACCGCGCCGCGTATGCCGTGCGTGTTGACGACGCGCCCGGCCTCCAATAGCTCTTGCTCCGGAAAATCCGTCAAGTTACGATATCGACGCTGACGCGCTGACCCTGGCGGTGCGCCAGCGCGCGCAGGATAATGCGCAAATCGTTGGCGATCCTGCCGCCGCGCCCTATCACCTGGCCCATATCGCCGTGGGCGACGTGCAGCTCTAAAATAGTCTCGTTGTCGCCGGGGCGCTCTGTGACGCTCACCTCGTCCGGGTGGTCTACGAGATTTTGCGCGATATATTTGAGAAGCTCGTTCATACGGGGCGTACCTTTTTGAGCAGGGCGCGGACGGTGTCGGTCGGCTGGGCTCCGTTTTTGATCCAGTGGTCGGCGCGTTCGAGGTCGATTTTGATTTCTGCGGGGTTCTTCAGCGGGTCATACGTGCCGATCTCCTCGATATTGCGGCCGTCGCGGGGGAAGCGCGAGTCGGCGACGACGACTCTGTAGAAAGGATTTTTTTTGGCGCCCATACGGCGAAGTCTGATTTTTACCATTGTGATATTCCTCCGAAAATGTTTGTTTTATAATCAAATACAGAAAGTATTTTGATCCGTGTGCTTGGCGGGAGCTCGTTATCCGAACAGGCCGCCGCGGCGTTTGACGCGCTTTCCGCCAAAAACGCCCGGCAAGGTGCCCTTTGTGATCTGCTTTGTCATAGCTTTCATCGCGTCAAATTGCTTTAGCAGGCGGTTGACGTCCACGACGTCCGTGCCGCTGCCCGCCGCGACGCGCTTTTTGCGCGAGGAGTTCAGGATGGCGGGTTCGTCGCGCTCGCGCTGTGTCATTGAGAGGATGATGGCCTCCGTCCTGACGATCTGCTTTTCGTCGATCGTCACTCCGGAGAGAGCCTTTGCGTCGATGCCGGGGAGCATACCTACCATGTCTGAAATGCTGCCCATCGACTTCATTTGGATTAGCTGGTCGTAGTAATCCTGTAGCGTGAAGCGGTTTTTCATCAGACGCTCGGCGAGCTCCTGCGACTTTTTTTCGTCGAGGCTTTGCTCCGCTTTTTCGATCAGCGTGAGCATATCGCCCATGCCGAGTATGCGGGAGGCCATACGGTCCGGGTGAAAAACCTCGATCTGGTCGAGCTTTTCGCCTGTTCCGGCAAATTTTATCGGCTTCCCTGTGACGGCGCGGACGGAGAGAGCGGCGCCGCCGCGCGCGTCGCCGTCGAGCTTTGTTATCATCACGCCGTCGATACCGAGGGCGGCGTCGAAGGCCTCGGCGGCGTTAACGGCGTCCTGACCCGTCATCGCGTCCACGACGAGCAGTATTTCGTTGGGGGAGACGGCGGCTTTTACGGCGCGGAGCTCGTCCATAAGAGCCTCGTCGATATGCAGGCGGCCGGCGGTGTCTAAGAAAACTATGTCGTTGCCGTGGCGCTTTGCGTGCTCGACCGCGGACTTGGCGATATCGACGGGGTCCGCGGTTCCCATCTGGAACACGGGAATGTCGAGCTGCGCGCCGACGGTTTCAAGCTGCTTTATCGCCGCCGGGCGGTATATATCGCAGGCGGCGAGAAGCGGGCGCTTGCTGTTTTGGCGGCGCATAAGGGCGGCGAGCTTCGCGCCGTTCGTCGTTTTCCCCGCGCCCTGCAAGCCGACGAGCATAACTACGGTCGGCGGCTTTGAGGAAATGTTGAGCTTCGCGCCCTCGCCGCCCATCAGGGACGTAAGCTGCTCGCTGACGATTTTTATGACAGTCTGCGCGGGGGTGAGGCTTTCGAGCACGTCACGCCCCGCCGCGCGCTCCGACACCGATGCGACGAAATCGCGCGCGACCTTATAGTTCACGTCCGCCTCGAGCAGAGCGAGCCGCACCTCACGCATTGCCTCTTTTATATCGGCCTCGCTAAGGCGGCCCTTGCCGCGCAGCTTCTTAAACGCCGCGGACAGCTTTTCGGAAAGATTTTCAAACGCCATTTGACACCTCGTTCAGCAAATACGGTGTGTTTCCCCGCCCGGCGGCGGCAAGCTCCGCGCGGAGCGCCTCGATACGCGCGGCGATCCCGGTTTTGCGCTCGAATTCCGAGAGCTTTTTGCGGGAGCGGTCTATCATATTGAACACGCCGGGGCGGGAAACGCCGGTTATTTCCGAAATCTCCGCAAAGGACAAATCCTCGTTATAGTAAAGCTCAAGATAGCAGCGCTGCTTGCCGGTCAGCAGCCCGCCGTAACAGTCGAGCAGCAGGGATATATTTAATCTTTCGGTTTCCATAAAAAGTCCGCCTGATGAAGATGATGCTTAATAATACAACGCCCGCCGCCGCCTGTCAAGTATTTTTTGTGAACACCGGGAATATAATTGAATTGTAGTTAATAGATTCGATCGACGTGAGGTGAACGCTATGATATGCCGCTTGGCGGATTTCCGCTACCGCGAGGTGATAAATATCCGCACGGGCTACAGGCTCGGCTTTGTCTGCGACGCGCTGTTTAATATAGATACAGGGCAGCTCGTGTCGCTGGTCGTGCCGGGGCCGAGCAAATTTTTCGGGCTTTTCGGGCGCGGTGAGGACTATATTATCCCGTGGGAATGCGTAAAACGCGTCGGCGACGATATTATTCTGATCGACTCGCCGGAGGACAGCCGCGCGAATTACGCAGGAAACGAATACGGCGGAAAGCGGAAGAAATGGATTTGACGGAGAAAAATAAAAAATTTTTGTTTAGGGCTTGACAAGCGCCGGGGGACGTGGTAATCTATCGCGCGGTAAGAGATAATCCTCCTTAGCTCAGTCGGTAGAGCATGCGGCTGTTAACCGCAGGGTCGTTGGTTCGAGCCCAACAGGGGGAGCCAGTATGAATAAATGCCCGCGCGCTTATGCGTGCGGGCATTTATTTATTATA
>JAISFB010000025.1 GCA_031263805.1 Oscillospiraceae bacterium | reverse complement strand
GAGCTCATGGCCAACAGCGGCAGCAACCTGTCGTGGTCGGAGGTGGGCAGCAACCCGCGCGACACGCGACGCAAGACGGAGAGCGGGCGCGGCAGGACGATAAAGGAGATAAAAAACCTGTTCAACGAAGCCGGCTGGAAGGTGCGCCGCGGCCCTTCTGAGCATTGGACGGAGCATTGGACGGAGGGGCAATAAAAGTTCTGATATGAAAACAAAAACGCGAATGACAATACTTATCATAGCCTCGGCGGCGCTGCTCGCGCCGCTGATCCCGCTTTTGATGTGGTCGGGGACCACATTTTGGCGGTGGCCGGCGGTTTTGCCTAAGCTTGACGGGGGATACTGGCCGCAGCTGCTCTCGGACGGCAAAATATTGTCCGCGTTGCGAAACAGCCTGATTTTGTCGTCGCTCGTCACGTCGCTGTCGCTCGCGCTCAGCTTTTTCGCGGCGAAGGCGCTGGGGGCGCTCAGCTTTCGCGGCAAGCGGCTCATCGAGCTCTTGCTGCTTGTCCCTACGTTCATTCCGCAGATCGCCGTCGTGTTCGGGATGCAGACGGTGTTCATCAAGCTGCGGCTGTACTCGAATTTCGCGGGGCTGCTGCTGGCGCATTTGGCGTTTTACGTGCCGTACGCGACGCTGCTGCTCTCAGCCGTGTTTGAAAACTACGATACGGCGTTCGAGCAGCTCTCGCGCACGCTGGGCGCCGGGCGCTTGAAGACGGCGCTGTATGTGACGCTGCCCGCCGTGCGCCCCGGGCTCGTCGTGACGGGCGTTTTTTGCTTCATCGGCTCGTGGTCGGTCTATCTGCTGAACAACGTGATCGGCGACCCGCGCTTCAAGACGCTGCCGGGCGTGATCTTTCCGTTAGTGTCCGTGGGCAACAACAGCTACTCCACCGTCGCCGTCGCGATAATCGTCTACATACTGCCCGTCCTGCTGCTTCTGGCGGCAAGCTCAAAGGCGCTGGCGGATACGTCATTAAAAAAAGCGGCTGTCCGCCGCGCCGCCCTGCGGCGCGCCATGACAGCCATAAATGAATAGAGGATAAAAATGAAAAAGGAAAAAGAAGAGCTTTAACCCTGCAAGAATAATAATACACCCGACATATTAAGCAATCTACCCCGAAACTGTTTCAAAACTATTAAATAAAAAATAAATTTTGGACTTTTATATGACCCGCCGCAGCTTCCCTATGATAAGCGTCAAAACCGGCGCGCCGAAGCTCATCGCCGTGTTTATCGCGACCGCGAGCGTGCTGTCGGAAAACGCCTCCAGCTCAAATCTGCTCGACGCGATCAAAATCCCGCCGACGAAGCCGAAAAAAGCGACGGGCGTCGCGAGGTACCGCGCGTGCTTTAAGTTGAAAAGCTTTTTGCCGATGTTCATCAGTATAAACGCGAACGCCGTGATTATAATAAAATCCGAAATCACCCATTCCGAAAGCAGCAGCGCCTCAAGCCTGTCGAGCGGCTGCATGATCGTTATCAGCTTTGTCGTGGAGAAAAACGGCGTCGGCATATTCGCCGCGACGCGATAGGACAGCGTCCCGATGCAAATCACCGTGACAAGCGTCAGCATAAGCCCGAGATACAGCGCCCCTTTCCTCCCGAGCCGTCCCGCGTCCCGCTTATTCGATATCTGCTCGCCGAGAAAAAAGAAAAACGTCAGATAGCCGAAGGTTCCGAGCATCGTGAAGGTCGCCTTCAGGATCGGTACGGCGTCCAGATACGTCACCGGCCATACGTTTTGTATCTCGAACGTCGGCATAAGGCAAATCGCGAGCGCGAGCATTATCACAGTGAACAGCAAAACGGAGATCTCCGAAAACCGCGCGAAAACCTCCAGCCGCCCCCGTACCGCGACGAATACGAGCGCCATCATTGTCAGCAGAAAGAACCTCATATCCGCGGTTATGAATATCGTCGCGAGCATACGCTCGGCGTAATATCTTATATAAAACGTGTAAAGCAGTGCCGCCCACAGAAAATACGCGGCGATCACCGTCTTCCCGCCGAGCTTGCCGAAAACGCGCTCGAACACATCTGAAAGACAGCGCGGCCCCGACTCCCCTTTTTTGAAAAACGACGCGAAAACATACGACAGCGCCGCGAGCGCCGCCGCCCCGACGAGCACCGCGACCCATCCCGCGTGCCGCCCATACTTCGAGCCCATTATCGGGAACACCCGCGTCGCCGGGGAAAGGCACGCGACAATGTACATTATCATCGTCTGCCGCATACTGATTTTGCCGTTGTCCGGCGAAATGCCGCCGCCTATATTGTTATTCGCCTCCGGCGCGTTATTCCCCGTCCGCATCATATTTCGTCACCACGTTATCTTAAAAAGTTCGAGCAGCAGCGCCATAACGCTTTGCCTGTGCGCGGACGTGAAATACCACGCCGCGGCCGCAAGCTCCGCCGAGCACATAAGCGCGCAGACTATAAGCTCGCGCCGCTGCGATCCCTCGCGCTTCATTTTACGAAAATCGAAATACGCGGCGGCCGTCATCGACGCCGCGAATAATATGAGCGCTATCATACTTATTGGCTGTCCATGCGCTCGCGCAGGTCGTAACTGCGGCTTACTACGCACTGCACGTCTATTCTGACGTCGAGCTCCGGGAAAATCTCGTCCCAGTCCTCGGCGATCGCTTCCCACTTCACGGGGTTTTTCATCCGCACGCGCCGGGCGAGCTCTATCCCGTCCCGCCCGAGCCGCGCCGATTCGTCTGCCACGGCCTTGAGCTCACCGCGTATGCGCTCCGCCGCCCTCGATTCAAGTATGCCCATTTCGCGTTTCGTAAACACATTTTCGCGCCCGAGCTGCTCCGTCAGATTGGCTCTTATCGTAATATCATAGCTCACGCCCGTCAGCGTCCCGCCGTCCCAGCACGTATCAAAACCAATATCGTACTGCAAAATTTCAAGCGCCGCGTACTCCCCGTCGGCGGCGCGGACACTCAGCGGGCTCGCGTGGGCCCTGCCCGTAATGGCGTTGTACGCGCGCGCGAGCCCGTCGTCGTAATAACCCGTGAGCCTGTGATCGCGGATAAACGCGAAACCGTCCGGGACGGCGGTTTTTTCGGGCTTTTCCGCGCCTATCAACTCCGCGAACGACGTGTCCTTGTACGTTATCGCGGGGACTATCGCCGCCTCGTTCGGCTCGCTGAGCATTATCACGAGGTCGATGAGCCTCAGCATACGCGAGTTGGACAGCGCTTTTACGGATTCATCAATGTTCGTCAGCACGTCGGCCATGCGCCTGTTCGCCGTCGCCGTTTTCCGCAAAAACTCCTTCGCCGTGGCTCCGCGCACGATGAATACGTCCATAGAATAGCGCGTTTCATAGTCCCGAGTGAAAAAGTCGAGGTGCTTCACCAAATCGTCCCGCGCGGCCGACTCCCCTATCAGCAGAAAATCGACGTAGCCGAGGTGCCGCCGCTTGTCGGAGTACATATTCATCTTATTTATCGCCTCGAAAACCGTCGGCCCGTCGAACGACATCACGCCGGTGACGCTCTTACCGTCGCCGCCCTCACCCCCCGGCGCCCCCTCGCGGTCCGCCATAAGAGTGACCTCCACGCCGCCGTCCTTTTTATCTATCCCGATGACCTGCACGACCTCAAAATCGCTTATCTCGCTCATATACGGGAAAAACCGCATCGTAGAGCCGCCCACGAACAGCAGCGCCGCAACGGCGATAATACACGGCGCAAGCGCTTTCTTTATCATATCTCCACCTCCTCTTTTATTCTCCTCCTCCGTCACTCTTATACGTCCCGCCGCCGTGCCGGACGATATCCTCCGGAGAGATATCGGACGGCCTTTCGCGCTTAAAAGCCCACGCCCTCCGCGTCACGGTATCGTCAAGCATATGCCGCCCCTCGTTCCCCGCCAGGGGCGAGAGATACGGCGTTCCGAAAATCTCTATCGTGCACATATTGTAAAGTATAAGAATAAGCCCCAGCGTCGTAGTGAACAGCCCGCCGACCGACGCGAGCGCGACGAGGATCATCCTGAACACCCGGCTCGCGTTCGACAGATCCTGGCTCGGGACGACGAAGCCCGTTATCCCCGCCGCCGATATAACGATGACAACTCCCGGCGAGAGTATATTCGCCGTAATAGCCGCCTGCCCGACGACAAGCGCCCCCACGATAGAAACAGCCTGTCCCACGGCGCGCGGCAGCCGAAGCCCCGCCTCGAGCAGCACCTCGAAAGCGAGAAGCATCAGCGCGACCTCCATGTACGTCGGAAACGGCGCGCCCTGCTTGCTGGATATGATCGACACGGCGAGTTTTGTCGGTATCATCTCCTGATGAAACGTCGTCACCGACACATAAAACGCCGGCAGCGTCAGCGACGCCACGGCGCAGATATACCGCATTATGCGGAACAGCGAGCTGAGCACAAAATGGTGCGCGTAATCCTCCGGCGCTTGCAGCAGCGTGTGAAAATCGATAGGCGTTATATACGTTATCGGCATACCGTCAACGATTATGCCGACGCGGCCCTCGATTATGTTCCCGACGAAGCGGTCAGGCCGCTCGGTATACAGCGCCTGCGGGAAAAGCGTGTAGCGCCGCTCATACAATATCGCCTCGATCTGCGCCGCCGTTATGAGCCCGTCCGTGTCCGCGCTCTCAAACCGGCGCATTATCCGTTCAACCGTCCCGCCGTTCGCGACGCCCTCTATATATACTATCGCGACCTGTGTGTTCGTGCGCCGCCCGACGGAAAGCTGCCGTATTTTCAGCGCGCTCGTCTTCACCCTCCGCCGCACGAGAGACGTATTCACGCGCAGGGACTCCACAAACGCCTCTTTAGAGCCTTTAAGCACATTCTCGCTCGTCGGCTCCGTTATCCCGCGCTTTTCAAAGCCCCTCGCGTCAAACGCTATCGCAGCGCCGATACCGTCAAAGACGATCACCGCCTCGCCCGCCAGCAGCCCGGCGACGGCCTTGTCATTATCGCCGCAAAGCGTCCTCGAGCCGTGAAACATACGCCCCGACATCACCCGCCCGACGGCGTCCTTCTCGTCCCGCGCCCGCGCGAACTCGCGCCCCTCGACAAGCGGGCGCAAGACAAAATCATAAACCGTATTTGTAGAAACCATCCCGTCTATAAAAACAGCCGTGGCAAGGACCCCGCCGCCGCCGA
>JAISFB010000008.1 GCA_031263805.1 Oscillospiraceae bacterium | reverse complement strand
AATGATATTATCAATGTCGACAGATTAAGGATTTTCCCATTGTTTTCCGTAGGGGCGAACTGTGTTCGCCCGCAAACCAACGCACAACCTCGTTGTAGGGGCGGGTTTTAAACCCGCCCCAGACTGTCCGAAAATCAACCGTACATTGGCAATATGCACAATCCCCGTAGGGGGCGCAGTCCACTGCGACCCGCATTAGCCGCAAAATTTCCTGTGTGGCGGGACGCGGCGCGCCTACGGCGCGCCATAAAATGACGCCGCATTCGCGGCGACGAAATATCCCCCGTCGTAAGGGGCGGTGTCCACACCGCTTTATTGTATGCCCTTTTGGGCGGGGGATCAATCGTCGGCGGGGTCGTCCGTTTCGGATTGTTCGGGGAGATATTTTGCTATGAAGGCGTTGAGCATACCAAGTCGCCCGAATGGGCGACTCCGGGCCGTCGGCCCGTATTGATAATATTGCTGAATCCGGCTGAGCCGGATTCAACGTATCTCTGACTCCGGC
Source organism: Oscillospiraceae bacterium (assembly GCA_031263805.1). Lineage (GTDB taxonomy): Bacteria > Bacillota > Clostridia > Oscillospirales > Oscillospiraceae > JAIRRO01. The sequence continues at coordinate 3,206 of JAISFB010000008.1, read as the reverse complement.
AGCGCGGCTATCTCTTTTTTGTATAGGTAAGGATGTTGTCGCCGCTGAAATTGCCTCTTTCAAAATCATCGATAAGCTCTATCATTTGCGCGGGCAGCGACGTGAACCGCTTCTTTTTTGCCAAGCGGTCAGCTTCATTTTGGTCGCGGCCATCAACCTTGACCGCGACGGCAAAGCCGCCGTTGAAAAATACGGTGTTCTTATATAAACCGACTGGCGGAGAAGTCGGGATTCGAACCCGAGCCAGGCTATACACCTGCTAACGGTTTAGCAAACCGCCCCCTTCGGCCTCTTGGGTACTTCTCCGTATCGCGCGGCGGATATTATCCGGCGCCGTCCGAGGGATCCGTTCAAAAATGGGGATACATTTCCTCGACCGCCGCTATAATAACACGCCGCGGGGAGCATTGCAACACATATTTTTCGGAAAAATACGTCCGGAAGCCGTCGGCGGCGGCCGCATCGAAAGCTTTTTTGCCGCTTGCCTTTTCCAAAGGATTGTATTATTATAATGCCGAGGCGCGCGCCTCGGCATTTTTGCGGTTTGCTTACAGGCAAACCGCAAAAATGCCATAATCTCTTGGACGGAGTGGATTTGATTTGAATTACATTGACGACGCTTTTTATGAATTGGCGCAGGTGATAACGTCCGCCGACGCCGCGGGCGCGAGGGGTATTATGGCCGATTCCTTTCGCGGGCTCGCCCCCGAGCTCCGGCAGGGCGTCGCGGGATATTTCGCGCGTTACGGATTTTGGGGCGAGTCCGTGGACGAGGCGATCGGGCAAAGGGCCGATACGCTTATGCGCCGGGACCGCGGCTTTATCTGGCTGTATGACCGGCTGGCGGATTGGCGAAGCAAATTTATACTCACGGCGTTTTTACAAAGCTGGCTGGCGTTCAGGTCGCCGGCTTTAGGAAGCGCCGTGGAGACGCTGTTCCCGGAATACTTTGACCTCGATGTTTTTAATTTCGGCGACGGCGAGGTGTTTGTGGATTGCGGCGTATACGGCGGCGAGAACATTTTGGATTTCATAAAGGTCTGCCCGGATTACAAGCATATTTACGGTTTTGAGGCGGAAGCCAAAAATTTTGAACGCTGTAAAAGCAATCTCCGCGGCCTCGGCAATATCACGCTCTATAACAAGTGCGTTTACGACACGGCGACGGTTTTGCGGTTCACGGAGCACAACGACCTGTCGTCGAGCCGCGTGGGCTCCGGAAAAGACGGCGCTTACGCGTCCTCGGTCACGGAAATCGAAGCCGTCGCCATAGACGCGCAGATACAAGAAAAAATCTCATTTATCAAAATGGATATCGAAGGCGCGGAAATGAAAGCCCTCGCGGGCGCAAAATCGCATATAATAAATGAAAAGCCAAAGCTTGCGATAAGCGTATATCACGGCAACACAGATATTCTCGACGTTCCCAACGCGATCGACGATTACCGCGACGACTACAAATTTCACCTGCGGTATCGCGGCGGCGACCTGATAGCGTCCGAGCTGACGCTGCTGGCGGTATAGCGCTGTGCAATCGGCTTGCTCGCATTATGCGCCTGCGCGGCGCGGACGTTTGATTGAACGTGCCTGCGGGCACAGGGAAGGCCGCGCAGGCGAAAAAAATTAGAAATCGTGCGCTATGCGCGCGGCTCCGAGGCAAAAAGCGCCGCTTTTACAAACGCTTTGAACAGCGGATGCGCGCGGTTCGGCCGGCTTTTCAGCTCGGGGTGAAATTGCACGCCGACGAACCACGGGTGTTCCGGCAGCTCGATTATCTCCACGAGGCTGCCGTTCGGCGATAGCCCGGAGAAAATCATCCCATGTTTTGACAACTCCTCGCGGTAGTCGTTATTGAATTCATATCTGTGGCGGTGGCGCTCTGAAATATTGCACTCGCCGTAAGCTTCGCGCGCGCGCGAGGCCTCGGAAAGCTCGCACGGATATTTCCCTAAACGCATAGTCCCGCCTTTTTTTGTGACGCCGACCTGCTCCGGCATAAGGTCTATCACCGGATGCGGCGTGCGCTCGTTCATTTCAGAGGAATTCGCGCCGTCGAGCCCGGCGGCGTTTCTCGCGAACTCGATGACCGCCATCTGCATACCGAGACATATTCCGAAATACGGGACGCCGCTCTCCCGCGCGTATTTAGCGGCGGCGATCATCCCTTCTATCCCGCGGGAGCCGAAGCCGCCGGGAACCAATATCCCGCCCACGCCGCGCAAAAGCTCCTCGGCGTTTTGCTCCGTCACGATCTCGGAATCCACCCAGCGGACGGCGACGACGGCGCCGTTCGCCGTGCCGGCGTGCGCGAACGCCTCTACAATGCTCAGATACGCGTCGTGCAGCTCGGTATACTTGCCGACGAGGGCGATCTCCGCGCGTCGCGTCGCGTTCTTGCAGCGGCTGACCATCTCCGTCCACTCGCGCAAATCGGGCTCCGGCAGGCGAAGCCCGAGCTTACGGCACACGACGCGGTCAAGCCCCTCGCGCGCCATGAGCAGCGGCACCTCGTATAAAACGCCGGCCGTCACGTTTTGTATGACGCAGTCCGGCTCGACGTTGCAGAAAAGGGAGATTTTATTGCGGACATCAATCGTCATAGGCTCGTCGCAGCGGCAGACGAGAATGTCGGGCTGGATGCCGACGGACAGCAGCTCTTTTACGGAATGCTGTGTGGGCTTCGTCTTGGGCTCGTCCGAGCCCGGGATCTGCACTATGAGCGGCACGTGGATAAACACGACGCCCTCGCGCCCCAGCTCTCGCCCTACTTGACGAATGGCCTCGAGATAAGGCTGTATCTCAATGTCGCCGACCGTGCCGCCGATCTCGGTGATTATCGCGTCCGCCGAGCCGTCGTCAAGGCTGTATATCCGGCGCTTTATCTCATCCGTGATATGCGGGATTATCTGCACTGTGCGCCCTAAGTAGTCGCCGGAGCGCTCGCGGTCGAGCACGTCGCGGTAAATCTGTCCGGAGCTCACGGAGCTGTCGCGCGTCAGAGATTCATCGACGAAGCGCTCGTAGTGTCCGAGGTCAAGGTCTGTTTCAGCGCCGTCGTCCGTGACGAAGACCTCCCCGTGCTGATACGGGTTCATCGTGCCGGGATCGACGTTGAAGTAGGGGTCGAATTTCTGGATAGTCACGCGCAGCCCGCGCTGTTTTAGCAGCCGCCCGAGCGACGCGGCGCAAATGCCCTTGCCGAGCCC